>JAPLJU010000133.1 GCA_026388445.1 Deltaproteobacteria bacterium | reverse complement strand
AGGTTGGTGAGCGTGACGAGGTCCATCCGGTTGTGTTCAACAATGGGGATGAGAGGACCTGCATTTCCGGTCCGCATGTAAGTCTCATAA
The DNA here is from genome assembly GCA_026388445.1 of Deltaproteobacteria bacterium. Classification (GTDB taxonomy): domain Bacteria; phylum Desulfobacterota; class Syntrophia; order Syntrophales; family UBA2192; genus JAPLJU01. Next base: position 15,017 of record JAPLJU010000133.1, on the reverse strand, counting down.
AACTCCGGGACGAGGCTGCTCGGGACGTCGTCGGTCCGCTCGATCCCGAAGAGGTTTCTCTCCAGGGTGGTCAGACGGCAATCGGGGAACTGGCCCCGCCAGGCCCGCCTCGAAAAGTGCAGGATGTCGAAGTGAGCCCTCTCGATATCTCCCGGCATCCGGTAGTAGGCAAGCCGGTCGCGGATGTAAGGGATATCGAAGGCCCGGCCGTTGAAGGTGATGAAGGCCCTGACGCCGTCCAGGTGCGACAGAAGACCCGCGAGAGCGGCCGGTTCTTCCTCGACATCACGGATCAGGTACTGGCTGATCGTGAGGTCCTCCCCCCCGAGGCGGGCCACACCGATGAGAATGATCGGTCGCAGAAAGATGCCCAGGGTTTCGATGTCCAGGATGATGAAGTCGTCGTCACGGTGAAAACCGGAGGCCAGAAAGGCCAGTGGATGAGACTTCTGAAACCACCTTCCAATCCAGGTAAGAAGCCTCGACGTGTCCCCTCTGTCCATGACCTTGAGGAATTCCTTCGCCGCCCGGCCGAAGCGGGGATGATCGGCGAGCCCCTCGATTGTATGGTATCCTTGATGTTTAAGGGCCTTTTCCGTAGCCTCCCCGATGCCGTAAATAAGCTTGAGATCCAAGAGGATTCTCTTCCTGGCCCGGGCGGGATCGAGATGCCGACGTTTAAGAGGCTGCCGGTTCCGGATGAGATAGCATGTCCCCTGACCGGTTTCGATGACTTCGCCCCGGATGACATCCTCCAGGCGCATGCCCTCGTGCTCTTTGAGAAGTTTACGCTTCAGCCTCTGGGCTTCCCGGTACTGCCACTCGTCCATCTCGGTGTAAAAGAAAGAGGAGGTCCCCCGGGATCGGGATGTGACCTCCCCTTCTTCAACAATCCTGTAATCCCGGGAGCGTTCAAGACCCTCTCTCAGCCTGCGGCCGATCCGCTCCAGGGACTCTCTCTTCGCCTTCTCGCTTTTCATGACGTGATTGATTCGATTTTTACTTTTCCTGCCTCTCCTTCAGAAGATCGAGCATTTGCGCCGCGACCTGCGCGGCCCGCTCTTCCAGGGCAGGCGAGATGAACCCCTCCACGGTGATCTTCCGCAGCTTCTCACGATCAACCACAAAGGGATCCTCACCGGCCCGGCGGATAACGTCAACTTCAAGATCGACGTAACGGACACCCCAGGGGTAGAGCTCAACCGGTGTATTGATATTCACGTAGATGCCTTTCGAAACGCCCATCCGGGAATAATAGGTGTGCCGGACAAACAGGTCCCCCTCGCGGCATTCCGTGAGGGCATAATCCCCCTCTTCGATCGGGAGGTCAAGCCCGTCGTAACGGCCTCCGCGGAAAAACCTCCGGACAACGACCCGCTGATTTGCGGCATCGGCCGCCGCCAGGGACCCCTCGCCCAAATTGATCACCTTGCCGTTAACGCGCACATGTTCGATACGCGCTAGGCTTTCACGGGCCAGGGGCAGAAAGACAAGCTCCCGGAAAAGCTCCGTCCCAACCCTATCGCAATCTCCCGGCCTTTGCGAGAGATATTCCTCCTGCCTTTCAAGCTCCCGGGGATCAATGAGCCGCAGCCGGTGGTGACCCCTGACCGTGGGAAGGACGCCGGAGCGGACAACATCAAGTTGAGCCTTGGAGGCAGAGGGAAATTCCACCGCTGCCTTCGCCTGCTCGCCGAAGTTCACGGGGGTTTCAAAGGACGAAACGATCATGTCGGGGAGTCTCAGAAGAAGGAAGATCACAATTTCCCGTGTCAGTTCCCATTCCCCGACAAGCGTGACCCCCTGCCGGTCCGGCCTGTCACGGATCTGGATGTCGTGAAGTCCCTCGTCATTTACATCGAAGGGAAAACGCTCCCGCGCCGCATCCGAGGGATCGGTAATCCGGTACCCTCCCTCCAGAAGAAGTCTCGTGAGGGCTGTGGTGTAAATGCCTCTGATTTTTATCCCGGGACGATCCATGTTGAATCCGAATCCTCACGCATGATCTCTTCGCCCGGAAAAGGCAACCCCTTCCACATGGAGGATACGGTCTTCCAGACTGGTCCGGGCATCGAGAATTTTCTCGACGAGCCAGAGATTGGACCGGATGTGGTCTGTCAGGAAGGGAATCCGGTAAGTTGAACCGCCGTCGGCAAGCGCCGCAAAGAGGATGATTTGGTCGGCAAGGTGGCGGTCCACCGTTGCACCCGTACTGAGATCTTCAAAAAGGGATCTGACGACGAACTCCGCGATGATCTCGGAGCGCCGGCCCGGCTTCCCGGCCCGGTCCGCACCGATGAGACAGCCGCGATCCGTCTCCGCAAGAAGCATCAGGGCCGCCCCCTTCTGGTGAGCTTCGCTGTCACGGAGGATTTCGAACTCGGCCTCCAGGCCCAGTTCCTCGAGAAGTTCCCGGCATCGTCCGGCCATACGCTCGCTCACCTTCTCCCGTTCGAGGTGGGAGGAGAGAGAAACGCCGGAGATCCTCTTCAGGGATCCCTGCTCCGGCATCCGGAGGGGCTCAAGGGGTTCCCTTCGCGGTTTGACCTGAAGGAAAATCTCCCCGCCCCCTTTCGGCACGTAGCCCGGCCGTTTGATCTCCATCCGGATCTCGGCCCCCATCCGCCTGAGAAGCGGAATGAGCACCTTCTGCATGTGGAATGCACTCGGCGCGAAATCCTGGAAGAGTCCTCCGGTCAGGGAAAAACGGCAAGTGTTTTCGGCATGGAGAGCTAAAGGCAGAAGGGTGAAGGCCAGCATGGTCGTGGAGCCGGCGGTGCCGATATCGAGCTTGAAATCACCCCCCCGGAGATTTGAACCGGGGGCGTAATGGATCTCCTGCGAGCCCACACGGTCCCCCTCCAGTCCACCCCCCGAAAAGGTTGCACAGGCCCGCAGCGCCTGCAGGTGCTGGGGCCGAAGACCCGGCTTCTGCCGCTTCGCGCGGATGCGTTTCATGTGGATGGGTTTTCCGATGAGCGTGGCCAGGGATACGGCGTAGCGAAGAAGGGTACCGCTTCCCGAGTGCACAGAGCCGTCGATCTCGATCATTCGTTCATTCCTCACCCTGCTTTCTATGGGTCACCAGGGAAGAGGAGGCTCCAGATAGAAGTTGAAAGGAGGGCGGTCTTTTCAGCCCTGACCAGGTAGGCGTTATAGGTCGTCCCTCTGCGGGTGCTGTAACCGTGAAAATCCCTCACGTTCCAGTCGATGGCGCCGACCCAGTCAATCCCGGGCTTGAGTTCAATCTGCATGGTCCATCTCCGCCTGGTTCCTAATCAATGGGTTGAAACTCGCTCTTTGCCGCCCCGCAAATCGGGCAGACCCAGTCGTCCGGAAGTTTCTCGAATGATGTCCCCGGGGGGATACCACCGTCCTTGTCTCCTTCTTCGGGGTTGTAGATGTAACCGCAGACCGAGCATTCGTACTTTTTCATCTTCATTTCCCTATTCTTTCGATACGAGATTCAACGCGTTATTCATCACACATCCGGACTGAAATGCGAATTCCTAAACCCTCGTGGAGAATTTAATAATTGCGTCTACTTTTGTAAAGAGATTCTGAATAGCGCTATGATCATTTCTGGCAGACGGGGCAGTAAAAGGTCCCCCGGCCGCTCATGACCCCTCTGCGAACGGCAGCCCCGCAGCGACGACAGGCCTTCCCCGCGCGCCCGTAAACGCGGAGGTGTTTCTGATATTCTCCTTTTCTTCCAAAGAGGTCTTTCCAGTCGGAGATCGATGTCCCCCTGCAGCGGACCGCACGGTCGAGGATCTCCCGTGTCACCCGGACTATTTTTTTCCATTCGTGAAGGGTGAGACTTGAAGACCTGCGGAGAGGGCTGATTCGGGATCGGAAAAGGATCTCGCTTGCATAGATGTTCCCGATCCCAGCGATCACCTTCTGGTCCATGAGAAAATTCTTCACCGGAAGGCGGCGCTGCCTGGCGATCTCGAAGATTCGCCTGTGATCGAGGCCATCGAGGGGCTCGCACCCCCGGGGGAATCCGTCTTCCCCGCGGGAACACCGGAGGGTCGCCAGCCGCCTCACATCGGTGAGAAACAGACTCCCGTGGGGAAAAGAAAGAAGAAAACGGGCCCTCGGCGGGATGTCACCCCCCTCCTGCCAGTGAAATCGGCCGGTCATGCGAAGCTGGAAAAAAAGTGAGAGGCCTCCCTCGAGCTGAAACTGGAAGACCTTCCCCCGGCGAATGACGGCGAGAACTCTCTTCCCCTCGAGGCCTTCCATTTTCCCCAGACGCTCGTCCAGGATCAGGCCTCTTAAAATCCGGGTCCCCACGACGACCTGCCGGAGCTGGCGGCAAAGGGTTTCCACTTCGGGCAATTCGGGCATGGTTTTGTCCTGAATGGAAGGAAAGGAATTTTCATCTTTTCGGGTACCCGTTGACAGGGGACGGAGCGGTCACATAAACCTATCCCGTCCCTAGCCCAAAAATTTTTCAACGGGCGGCAGCCGATCGGGATTTCACTCTGATGACCACTTCCACGGCGGGCGTTTTTCCGCCCTCGAAATAGACTTCCGCGGGCGGCAGGAGTTTGGGGGTGAGCGTCGTGGTCGCGCTGATTCGCCTCAAGTCAATGGTTTCCGTCGGAACCTGGATATCCACGCTGCGCAGGCGGCGGGGAACGAGGATGGGAACCGTCCCCGGCTTGACTTCGATCTTCTGGAGAACGAGGCCCGCGGCCAGGGCCCCGTCCGTCCTGATCTCCACGGGCGCCATCTTCGCGTGAAGTCTCGAGGCGGAGACTGAAATCCGCTTGGGGATGATATCGAGCACCACGATACTGGAAGGTGTTTTAATCATCTCGGCTGAGAGTTCTATCTCCTGTTTACCTTCTCGGATGCCTGTGAGGTCCACGGACACCTTCAGGTGGGCAGGGTTGATCAGGTTGAAGGCCTGCGCCGGGCCTTTGAGCAGCACTTTGGTCTCCGTGACCGTCGGTCCCTCAATGACCCACTCCGACGCCAGGTTGCGGTATTCAATGGGAACGATGAAGTCCCTCTGCACAAACTCCCTCTGGTAACCGAAGAGGAACCAGAGGAGGACGGCCAGGAAGATGGCCACGCCCTTCTCCAGGGAATTTTTCCTGAACCACCTGACAATTCGTTTCGACTTCTTCCGGCTCGGCGTACTCTCGCCGTAGAATCGCTGCAGGACCACCTTGAGCTCGGCCGCGCTCTTGAGAACCTCGAGCCGTTCCTTGTGGGCGATCGAGATGGTCCCCCGCTCCTCGGAGACCACGATGCACAGGGCATCGGACCGTTCGGTCAGCCCAAGGGCCGCGGTGTGGCGCAATCCCAGGTTTCCGTATCTCTCCGCATTGGTGGAAAGAGGCAGGTGGCAGCTGAATTTGGCCACACGACCATCCTCGATAATCACCGCCCCATCATGACCGATGGAGTGCGGATCAAAGATACTCTCCAGGAGCGGTTGACTCAAAATTCCCTCGAGCGTGTTCCCGCCCGTCACGTGCCGGTCCAGAGGATCCTCGGCCTGAAGGACGATGAGGGCGCCGAATCGCTTCTTGGCCAGACTCACCACCGTCTGCGCAATGATCTCCGCCTCCTCGTAGTGGGAGGAAACGCGGTCCTTTTTGTGGAGCCTTCCCCAGATGGCGATTCGCTCAAAAAACCGCCTCAGTTCCTCCTGAAAAATAACGACGAGGGCAAAAAGGATGATGGCAAAGAAACCCTGAAGCACGACGGCTGTGAGATAGAGTTGAAACTGACGGGCCAGGATGTAGACGATCCCGATGAGACTGATACCGCCCAGAACAAACCGGGAGGCCGTGTCCCTGAACCAGATCAGGAGTCCGTAAATAATCGTCGTAATGATCAGGATATCAAAGAGATCCTGGATCCGGAAGCTATGGGGAATCATGAGAAGGTCATTGAGCATGAGTTCGCTGGTCATCTCCTTTCCGCGGCCTGCAAATTGTGCGAGTGGCTGGGGGAGTGATCGGATGGGAGGACCGGGGTGCTTCCCTGATCGTCAACCCGTCCTCCGGTATCGGATTCCCATCCCGGGAAGAGAAAAGAAGTCAGGACGTTCCGATCAAAAAAGGTTCACAAAAAACCTGCGACATCTTACGAAAAAGTCAAATAATCTGTCAACACAAAGATGCGATTTTCACCCGGGAAATAATAAAATTTTGTATCCCCCGGGTCGCAGATTCCTTGGAGAGCATCCCATCACGCACGGAATGTCAACCTTGTTCCCGCCATGTTCAGAAGGAATTGATCGGGCATCTTCTTTTCGATGGCCATGACGGCCTTCCTCCCCGTGCAATGGCAGGGGATGACATAGGCGGGATCGATCTTCTTCAACGCATCTGCCGTTTTGCCGATGATGGATTCGAAGGTCGGTCCGGCGAGATGAAACCCGCCCATGACGGCGTGTATCTTCTCTATCCCCGTAATCTCCCTGGCAAATTTAACGGTATTGATGATCCCCGAGTGGGCACAGCCGGACAGAACGATCAGCCCCTTGCCTTTTAGATTCATGACGAGGGCGGAATCCTCCTCGATGGGATCCCACTTCTCACTCCCCTTATCCTCGAAATGAGCCATGGGCATGCCCTTTTCAAAGGCCGTTTCCCTCCTGACTTCGCCCAGGAAGAGCGCCTGGCCACCGAGAAGGGAGTAGGGTGCCCTGGTCTCGATGAGGCGAATGCCCAGTTTCTCGAACCTCGCTCTCGTCACAGCCGGAAAGTAGTGCCGTTTTTCCCCGAACTTCAAGTATCGGGACGGTTTGAAGGCAGCGGGATGCAGTACGAGGGGAATCCCCTTTCTGCCGATCCGCCCGACGAGGGATTCCAGGCCGCCCAGGTGATCGCTGTGCCCGTGGGAGAGAACCATGACCTCCACCTCTTTCAGGTCAATGCCGAGGAGATCGGCGTTGTAGGCCGCGCCATCCTTTGAGAATCCAAAATCAAAAAGGAGCGTTCTCTTTTTCCCGCCTGATGAGATCCGCACGACGGCCGAAAAGCCATGCTCCGCCAGGACAGAGTTTTTGATCTCGCCGTCTTTCACGGCTTTTGCCCTCGTGACAACGTCACTGTTGTCGCTGGCGGTGATCTCGATATAGTTATCCTGCAGAGACAGGATCTCCACAGAGCCCACCTCTTTGATCTCGATTTTTTTCATGACCCTCTGCCTCCTGAAAGGTGATGGCTTCCCTGTTTCTTTCAAACTTAACAGCATCAGAAAAGAAAAGCCACAGGCAAAGCCTCCTCCATGTTCGGGGAGCGTCCACTCACCGTCGAAGGAAAAACGGGAAATGCGGTTTGACCGGCTGCGCAAATCTTGGTATAGATTTTCGCCAAAAGAGAACCTTAAGGACGATGGATTTGAAGATCATACTGGCCGGCTACAATATCGACTACGAAACGATCCGTGAGATGAAGGAAACCCGCCCCGGGGCCGAGCATCTGACGCCCGAGACGATCTCGGCGGCTTATGCGCGTATCAGCAGAAACCCCCTTCCCGTCAACGAGCTCAGGCAGGCCTCCAGAATGGAGGTGGAGAGCGCCAGGAAGTCGAACCGGAACATCGTCTTCGGCATGGGACACAGCTCCATCGCCGAGCATGCCGTATTCAACATCGACGTTCTCGGTGTTTCGCGGTTTCTCGTGGAGGAGATCGAAAAATTCCGCCTCTGTTCCTACACGGAGAAATCTCAGCGCTATGTCCTCCTCAAAGACGACTTCGTTGTGCCGGAGGAGATCCGCAGGGCCCGACTCGGGGAACTCTTCACCGGCATGGTCCGGTCTCAGAATGCCTTCTATCACGCCCTCTACAAAAAGCTTCTGCCTTACGTTCTGGGAAAAAACAAATCGATGGCCCGGGCACCGGGCCATCGCTCGACCCTCGAAGGCTGGGCAAAGGAGGATGCCAGGTATATCCTGTCCCTCGCAACGGAGACGCAGCTCGGGATGACCCTGAACGCGAGAAACCTCGAACTGATGCTCAGGCGAAGCGCGGCCCACCCCCTCGAGGAAGCCCGGAGATACGGCCGTAAGCTCTTCGAAGCCACAGGCGGCATCGCCCCATCCCTAGTGCGTTACACGGAGGCCACGGAATATGACAGCCGGACGCGGGAGGCCCTCAGGGAGAAAGTCCGGGATACGGTTCTTCCGGCCATCAAGAAAACCAAGAAAGTAGGGACCCCGAAAGCAGCCATCCTCATCCATGTCACACCCGATGCGGATAACCGAGTGCTTGCCTCTCTCGTTCACACCTCATCGAACCTCCCGATGAAAAAATGCATGGCCCTGGTCGGAGCGATGAAAGCAAAAGAGAAAAAGGAGATCATCCGGACCAGCCTCCGGCACATGAAGTCTTATGATCCGCCGCTGCGGGAATTTGAGAACGTGGATCTTCACTTCGAACTCATTGTGAGCGCTTCCTGTTTTGCCCAGCTCAAGAGGCACCGGATGGCAACGATTGTCTGTCAGGAATACGAGCCGGACCTGGGCATCACGGTGCCGCCCGCCATTTCCGATGTCGGGATGGAACGGGCCTTCAGGGAGCTCATCGGAAAGACAGACGATGTCTACGAGAGGATCCGGCGAGTCGCCCCCGTGGCAGCACCCTACGTTCTGACCAACGCCCACCGGAAAAGAGTGTCCATCAAAGTCAATGCGAGGGAACTCTACCACATGGCCCGGCTCCGCGCTGACCGGTACGCCCAATGGGACATCCGGGACATCACCGAGCGCATGCTGGCCCTGGGGCGAAAGGCCATGCCCCTGACCCTCATGCTGGCCACCGGCAAAGATCACTTTGCCTCACTCTATGAACGCTGTTTCCATGACGAGCGATCCTGATCCCGACCGTTATGCCTCCAACGAGCGATAAGACCCATGATCCAGTGGAACTTCGTTTTCATCACGTTTCTCCTGCTCTTTCTTTCAAGCGCGGCTGTGAGATGGTTCCTCTCGCGGATGAATATCGGGCATCTCAAAAAGCACGGTCACACCGTACCCGACGAATTCCGCGGGGAGATCGACGCGGACACCCTTTCGCGGATGACGCGGTACACCGTTGAGTCGTCGGGATTTGCCGCTATCGAAAGCTTGTTCGACGACGCCGTTCTCCTCCTTGTCCTCTTCGCGGGGTTATTCCCCTGGCTGGCCGGGGTCGCCGCCGCCTGGAACCCTCATCCGGTCTGGGCCGGGTTCTTCTTTTTTACGCTTCTCTACCTCGCCGGCACGATCCTCGACATTCCCTTCAACCTCTACAGCACTTTTGTGATCGAAAAAGAATTCGGTTTCAGCACCATTACGCCCCGGCTGTGGATCGTCGATCTGTTGAAAAGCATTATCATATCGGTCGTCATTCTCTTTCTTATCATCACGCCCGTCCTTGCCCTGATCGAGCATACCGGCCGAAGCTGGTGGCTCTGGGCCTGGCTCTTCTTCACCTTCTTCCAGTTTCTTGTGATCTGGCTCTACCCGATCGTCATCGCGCCGCTCTTCAATAAATATGAACCCGTCAAAAATGAGGACCTGAGGGAGAGGATCCTGGCCCTGATGAAAAAGACAGGGCTCCGGGCAAGCGGCATTTACCAGGTGGACGCCGGAAAGCGAAGCAGGCACTCCAACGCTTATTTCACCGGGATTGGAAAAACGAAACGGATCGTTCTCTATGACACGCTCCTCGGATCCCACACATCCGAGGAGATCGTGTCGGTCCTGGCCCATGAGATCGGACACTGGAAGAAAAAGCACGTCCTCAAGCAGCTTCTTCTCATCGGGGTGTTTTCCCTGCTGGTCTTTTATCTCATTTCCCGGATGATCGAGTGGCCGCTGCTATACCAGACCTTCGGGTTTGAGGAGATGACGCCCTCAGCGGGAATTCTCCTTACGGCCATCCTGTTGAAGCCGGCCACCTTCTTCCTCGCACCCATCGGCGCCATGATCTCCCGGAGGTTTGAGCGCGCGAGCGACCGTTACACCTTCGAACTCATCGGATCCACGGGCGCCCTGTGTAACGCCCTGAAACGGCTGGCAAAAGACAACCTCTCAAACCTCTACCCCCACCCCCTCTTCGCCTGGTTCTACTATTCCCACCCCCCGCTCACCGAGCGGATCCGGCACCTCAGGGCCATGGAGGCCTCAAAAGGCACTTGATTTTCAAGGCCCAGTTTATAAAATGACCGGGTACATCCCCCTGTGAGGCTTAAACCCATGCCCATCTACGAGTTTTACTGCAGACGTTGCAACACCGTCTTCAACTTCTTCTCGAAATCCGTCAACACGGAAAAGATCCCCTATTGTCCCCGCTGCAGGAAGGTGAAACTCAAGCGCCAGATGTCCCTCTTTGCGAAGGTCTCGCCGGCCAGGACTGAATCCGGCGAGGACCTTCCGCCCATCGATGAATCCCGGATGGAGAAAGCCATGTCCATGCTTGCGTCGGAGGCGGGTTCGATCAATGAGGATGACCCCCGCCAGGCTGCGAGGCTCATGAGGAAACTTTCGGACGCGACGGGGCTCAACCTGGGAGCGGGAATGGAAGAGGCCCTGAGCCGGATGGAACGGGGAGAAGACCCGGAGAAAATCGAGGAAGAGATGGGTGACCTCATGGAGGGAGAGGAGCCCTTCAGCTTCAGTGAAAAAACCAGGGTAGGCCGGAGACGCCCGAAACCGAAGGTAGACGATAAGCTCTACGATCTTTGATGAAAGAAGCGCTCATGAGAGCTGTTACATAACCCGAATACATCTCGCTCTGTCCGCCGCCACCCACCGTAAATCACAACGACCAAACAAGAAGTCCACAGTTTTGAAAGGTTGCAACGCCTGTCGCTGAAGCATCTCTTGTTACCTCTACAACTCATACTTTCTTCTTAACCGCAGCCATGAAAATGTCTGAATAAAAAATCAACCTTTTTTCTGATTGCTTTTCTCTGCAATTCGGTTAGCTATAATGATCTGCTACCCCCCTGCGGACAAAGATCAGTCCTAAACGTTCGGCCATTCAGGGCCCGGGAGCCATCCATGAGAAGGCGTGCCACAACGATTGCCCTGTGCACGGTCATGCTGCTTGCGATCTGTGCTCCCCCGACCTTTGCCCTCCCCGATGAATACCTGTTCTGCGATCCCCCACGCGGATGGGACATTGCAACCAGCAAGGCGACAGCCAAGACAGCTTTCGTGGAGATCATCCCCGATGGCGAAAAGACCAACCGCTGGTCGCAGATCATCACAATCCAGACCTTCTTCGGAAGATCCGACATCCTCCCCTCCCAGTGGTGTGAAGGCTTCCAGGCGCAGATGAGGGAGGCCTGTTCGAGCCTCTCCTTCTCAAAGGTGACGATCTTCAGGGACAACGGCTTCAGCGCGGCAAGAATGATGATGCACTGTCCGGACCTCACGGACTGCGAGAGGATCCCCGAAAACCTCCGCAAGCATAAAGGGGAGATCACCTACATAAAGGTGATCCGCGGCCTCAACCACTTCTACGTCATCCAGCGCGCCTGGCGGGGTGAGCCCTTTGAGGACCCCTCCGCTTCGGAGATGCCGAAAAGGCTCATGATGGAGTGGATGAAATTTTTCGAGGGGGTTCAGGTCCATCCGGCGAAATGATGTTCTCCGTGGGCCGGGTCAGCGATGGATGACCGTGCAGGGTTTACCGTCAGGACGCCGGCGGATCAGAATTTCAACAATTCTTCGGGCAAGTCAATCAGGTAATCCGGCCCTGCCTCCGCAAGCCTTTCTCTCGGGTGCCAGCCCCAGGTGACGCCGATCGTTTTCACGCCCGCGCTCCTGGCCTCTTTAATATCGCCCTTGGTATCCCCGATATAATAACTTCGCTCCCGGTCCGTGCGGAACGCCGTCACGGCATGATAGATCTTATCTCGCTTGCTGAGCATGAACTCGTAACCCAGGACGTCGTCAAAACAGAGCTCCAGGCTGTACTTTTTCAGGATCAACCGGATCGCGTGAGATGAATTGGAGGAGATAATGACGAACCTCTTACCTTTTCTTAGCTTTTTCAAAACGGGGATGAGTTCGGGAAAGGGCCTGATGCTGTCGTAGTCGAGGGTCGGGGCAATCGATGCGGCAACCTTCGTGAATTCCCCCACATCGACCCCCCGCCGGGCAATGGCCTCGTAGAAATTGTCATCGAAGAGGGTCAGAAACTCACGGCGGTCCGGAATCGGGGGCAGCCCCATGGTCTCCAGGCAGACATTGACGGACTTCTCGTAAAGACCGAGGGAGTCCACGATCACACCGTCAAAATCAAAAATAAAAAGGTTTTCCATGTCCTCTCAATGACGGCCCCTCATCCCGGACGCGGACAGGTCGGCTTTCATCCGGCAATATGACGGAACTTAAAACGCTACACCTCGAAGAGTCCCCGGATACTCCTGGAGAAAGGTTTTCGAGCCACGCCCTTTTCGGTGATGATGGCCGTGATATAGCGGTGCGGGGTCACATCGAAGGCGGGGTTGTAGACCGCGACCTTTTCGGGCGCCGTCCTCACACCCTGGAGATGTGTCACCTCGTTTACGTGCCGCTCCTCGATGGGAATGCCGCTGCCGTCCTTGATCGAGCGGTCGATGGTGGAAAGCGGGGCCGCCACGTAGAATGAAATCCCGTGCGCCTTTGCCAGGACGGCAAGCGAGTAGGTCCCGATCTTGTTGGCCGTATCGCCGTTTGCCGCGATGCGGTCGGCACCTACGATGACGAGATCGACCTTGCCCTGGGCCATGAGGAAGCCCGCCATGCTATCCGTGATCAATGTGGTGGGGATGCGGTCTTCCAGGAGTTCCCAGCAGGTGAGCCTCGCTCCCTGGAGCACGGGCCGCGTCTCGTCGACAAAGACGTGGGTGCTCTTCCCCTCCTCGCGGGCCGCCCGGATAACGCCCAGGGCCGTCCCGTAGCCCGCCGTGGCCAGGGCGCCCGCATTGCAGTGAGTGAGGATGTTGTCGCCGTCTCGGATGAAGGCCTTTCCGTTGAGGCCGATCCTGCGGTTGATCTTGATGTCCTCCTCGCCGATGGTAATGGCCTCCTCGACAAGGGCCTTTTTCGTGGCCGCAATCCCCGCAGGAAGGGCTTCGGCAAAGCAGCGCTGCATCCGCTCGATGGCCCAGAAGAGGTTTCGCGCCGTGGGGCGCGCTTTCGCGAAGGCCCTGCAGAGGCCCTCGAAGGATTTACGGAACCCCGTTACGGACGCTTCGGGAAGATGGAGTGTACCCAGAGCGATGCCCATCGCCACGGCGACCCCGATGGCCGGGGCACCGCGGATCGTGAGATCCTTGATGGCCTTGATGACGTCGCGCCAGTCCGTGAGGGTCAGGTAGTGCACCTTCCCCGGAAGGGCCTTTTGGTCGATGAGGACGATGGCGTCGTCCACCCAGAGAATGGTTCGGATCATGATCCGGAAAGCATCTTCTTGAGCAGGTCGTTTACGAGTTGTGGGTTGGCCTTCCCCTTGGTGACTTTCATCACCTGGCCCACGAAGAAGGCAAAGAGCTTCTCCTTGCCGGCCCGGTACTCGGCGAGCTGCGTCGGGTTTTTCGCCATGGCCTCTTCGATGGCCTTGACGACGGCCCCCTCGTCGGTGATCTGGGTAAGGCCCTTCTCCCTGACAATATCGGCGGGCTTCTTCGATGATTTGTACATCCCCTCGAAGACTTCCTTGGCGATCTTGCCGCTGATGGTCCCGTCCTCGATGAGGTTGATCATCTCCGCCACGTGAGCAGGGGAGACGGGACTCTCCTTGATGTCGCGCTTCTCCTCGTTGAGGTAGCGCAGGAGATCGCCCATAACCCAGTTGCCGGCGATCTTGGGTTTGCCGCAGAGGCGCACGGTCTCTTCGTAGAAATCGGCCAGGGCCCGGGTCGTCGTCAGCACGCTTGCGTCGTACACCGGGATGCCGTACTGCGTGACGAAGCGGTCCTGCTTCTCCAGCTGCAGCTCGGGGAGTGTTTTGCGGATCTCCTCGACCCATTCGTCGGAGATCAGGACGGGAACGAGGTCCGGGTCGGGAAAGTAGCGGTAGTCGTGGGCCTCCTCCTTACCGCGCATGGAGTGGGTCTGACCCTGAGCGTCGTCCCAGAGAAGGGTTTCCTGGATGACCTCGCCGCCGCTCTCCAGGATGTATTGCTGCCGTTTGACTTCGTACTCGAGGGCCCGCTGTACGTTACGGAAAGAGTTCATGTTCTTGAGTTCCGTCCGCGTTCCGAAGGCCTCGGTGTCCCTGGGTCGCAGAGAGACGTTGGCGTCGCAGCGAAAGCTCCCCTCCTCCATGTTGCCGTCGCAGATCTCGAGGTAGACAAGGATGTCGCGCAGCCTGCGCAGGTATTCGGCGGCCTCCTCGGGGCTTCGCATGTCCGGCTCGCTCACGATCTCGATGAGGGGCACGCCCGTGCGGTTGAAATCAACGTAACTCCAGGGATTGCGCTCGTCGTGGATCAGTTTGCCGGCGTCTTCCTCCATGTGGATCCGGGTGATGCCGATTCGCTTCTTCTGCCCGTCCACCATGATGTCAATGTAGCCGTTCTCGGCCAGGGGGTGGGCATATTGCGATATCTGGTAGCCCTTGGGGAGGTCGGGATAGAAATAGTTTTTCCGGGCGAAACTCTCCAGTCGGTTGATCCGGCAGTGGGTTGCCAGGGCCATCTTGATGGTGAATTCCACCACCTTCCGGTTCAGGACGGGAAGCACGCCCGGCATGCCGAGGCAGATCTGGCAGGTATTCCTGTTGGGCTCGGCGCCGAATTGGGTGGAGCACCCGCAGAATATCTTCGAATCGGTGAGAAGCTGGGCGTGGACCTCAAGCCCGATGACGGTTTCGTAAGACATTAGAGCCCGGGCCTCCTTCTCTCGATGCCGGAATGTTTCTCGTAGGCATGGGCGATCTGGAGAAGCTTGCCTTCCTCAAAATGGCCTGCCAAAAACTGCACGCCGATGGGGAGCCCCGACTTCGTGTAACCGCAGGGGACGGATATCCCCGGGATCCCGGCCAGGTTCGTCGATATGGTGAAGATG
>JAPLJU010000121.1 GCA_026388445.1 Deltaproteobacteria bacterium | reverse complement strand
GTTCAGAATGAGCCCCATGTGTGAAGCGAGCCCGAACCCCCTCGGGTGGGCGATGCCCTGGCCGTCGAAGAGAACCACGTCAGGCAGTCGCTTCAGTTTTTCGAAGGCCCGGAGCAGCGGGGGCCCCTCACGGAAGGAAAGGAGCCCCGGAACGTAGGGAAAAGTAACTTTTTCGGCGTGCGTGGCTTCTTCTATCATCCGCAACGAGGGCCATTCCAGGATGATGACAGCCGCGAAAAAGCGATCATCTCCCCGGGTGTATGAAATATCAGCCCCGCCGATGTACCGGAGGTGTCCGGAAAACACACGCTCGCCGAGGCGGAGTTTTCCGCGCAGGGCGCCCTGGATTTTAACGGCCTCCCGGGGTGTAACATCCCAGGGATGCAAATGTCTTACTTTCATGATTCGATCAAGGGAGGGGGAATGAGGAATGCAAGCGTAAAGGGAGTTACCCGGGTCGTCTAAAGGTTGAAGGTCATGTCTCTCTTTACCGCGAATATCTCCAGACGGGTGCCCCGCTTTGCCGCAGCCTTCCGGCAGGCATCCACGATTCCGTCTATCTCCCGGTCCGTCCGATCCTGATTGTGGTGAAATAATCCGAATCGCCCGACCCCCGCACGGATGGCCAGGTCGAGGGCACACTGCCAGGTGGAATGCCCCCATCCTTTATATCTTGCATATTCCTCGTCGGTGTACTCCGCGTCGTGGAAGAGAAGGTCGGCCCCCTTTGAAAACTCGACGTAGGCATCAAAGGGAAGACCCCCGCCATGGATGTGACCGAGTTCGTTGTCAGTAATAAAAACAAATGTCTTTCCGTCCTCGGTAAACTTGTAGCCGTTGCCCTGATTCGGGTGGCTGATCGCGATCGGTTCAACACGCACCGAGTCCACCATGAACATTTCGGGACAGGTCGCTTCATATTGGATCGAGGCTTTCACGTCTGCAAAGTCCACGGGGAAATTGGGTGAAGACATGACCTTCCCGAGTATGCTGTCGACAAACTGTTCGGCAAAGGGGCAGCCGTGAATCCGCAACTCGGCCTTCTTCGTGTAAAGGGGTCTGAAGAAGGGAAACCCCAGCAGGTGGTCCCAGTGGGCGTGAGTGAAGATGATGTCGAAGTCGCACCGGCCCTCATCCACCAGTTGTTTTCCAAGCCTGCGGATGCCCGACCCGGCGTCGATGATGATGACCCGGTCGCCCTTCGTGCGGATCTCCATGCAGGTCGTGTCCCCGCCGTAGATATTGTACTCCTCCCCCGACACGGGTATGGACCCTCTTGATCCCCAGCATTTGATGTACATTGCGCTTCCTCTGTTCTTCGGACCCTCTATCCCAGGCGGGCAAAGCGGGCGAGAATCTCCTCCGCCTTCGCCTTGTCCCTCAGGATCTGTTCGACGAGTTTCTGCGGGCTTTCAAACTTCATTTCACTGCGGATCCTCTCGATGAATGAAACCGTCAGGTACTTGCCGTAGAGCTCCTCGCCGAAATTCATGATGTGGACTTCAACGGAGAGTTTTTCGTTGGAGAAGGTTGGGTTGAACCCCACGTTCAGAACGCCGGGATAATGGGCCCCTTCCAGGTCGACGACGACGGCGTAAACGCCGTTGGCGGGGAGGAGTTCCTTGCCGGGCTCTATATTGGCCGTCGGGATTCCGATCTCCTTCCCCCGCTGGTAACCGCGGATGACCGCGCCGCTTACGCTGTAGGGACGCCCCAGCAGGAGTGCGGCCTTCCGGACGTCCCCGTCGAGGATGGCCATCCGGATGTTCGTGCTGCTCACAATAGTGTCATTGACCGTGAAGGTGTTGATGCTCTCGACTTCGTATCCCAGCATGCCCCCCATGGACCGGAGGAAATCCTCGTTTCCCTGCTTGCGGTTTCCGAAGGCATAGTCGTGCCCGATGAAGACCTTCTGAACGCGCAATTTGTCCCAGAGGACCTCCCGGACGAAGGCCTCGGCCGTGGTGGCTGAAAAGGCCTGAGTGAAGGTGATGAGAAGAACGGCATCGATACCGAGGGACTCGATCAGCTTCATCTTCTCGTCAAGAGTGGTGAGCAGGTAAAAAGGTTGTCTTTTCGGGTGAAGGACTTTCTGCGGATGCGGATCGAAGGTAATGACGACCGATCGGGCCCTCCTCTCCCGTGCCTCCTGGACGACCCTGTGCAGGATCTCCTGATGGGCCAGGTGGATGCCGTCGAAGTTGCCGATGGTGATGACAGACGATCGAAATTCCGGTGTTATTTCTCCAATGCCTTTAAAAACCTTCATGACAAAAAGAACTCGACGATCGCGCTTGTGGAATGGGCGTAATCTACCATTTATGCGGTTTATTTCAAGCTTATTTCGCTTGACAAGGCTGCGTCATCATTATAATTATTAGCGATAATCAAGCGTGCCGAAGTGGCGGAATTGGTAGACGCGCTAGGTTCAGGGTCTAGTAGGCGTAGGCCTGTCCGGGTTCAAATCCCGGCTTCGGCACCATAAATAAAACAAGGGGTTGGCTCTCATGGCTGACCTTTTTTTTATTGCTGTAAACCCATTTGGTCAACGTTTTGGTCAACACTTTTCAAAAGACCCTGAAATTTGGAGAGTGCAAGGCGGGTATCTTCTTCGTCAATCGTGTTGTACCGGTCAAACATCTCCCGTGTCGAGTGTCCGGTTATAGACATGATAACGGACTCCGCAACACCGGCTTTTCTCATGAGTGTATTGAAGGTGTGTCGAAGGTCATGAAACACAAACCCCTCTGTGTTCACCCTTCCATATTCCAATCCAATATCACGGCAGGATCTAGCTAATGCTGTCCGGATATCCTTAACAGGCTTGCCCCGATACAAAAAGACATGGTCATCGTGTATCGGCATGGGTATGGATCTCAATATTAGATAGAGCTCATCGCAGATGGGTATCTTGCGAGGCTCCCCGTCTTTTGTGTCTTGAGCATTTAACTTAATCAAACGATTCTTCAAATCCACCTTATCCCAAGTCAGGGAAAGGATTTCCCCCCGCCTCATGCCCGTGTAAAAGGCTGTAGCGACGATTGCACGGGTATGTCTTGGGAGCTTGCCCATTAAGTCTCTAAACTGCTCAGGAGTGATGATCCTGTCCCTTGCATTGGCATTTCGTTTCAACAGCCTTTTGACTCTCTTGAAAGTACGAAGAACATCACCCCCGACGAGGTCGTTATCAAATGCCTTGTTGATCATGGTTCGTGCTGCCCCGATCTCTTGGTCGATATAAGAATCGGAGTAACCGGCAGCTTTTCTTTTCACCTGATAGTTTTCAAGATCTGCGGACTTGATTTGACCTACGATGAAATTTTCGAACTCAGCGAGGAAACTATCGAGATTGATCTTCAGCGTCGAGTAGTAGGCTCTTGATTTCACCCTTTCAAGGTCCAGATACCATTTGGACAATTCATTGAAGGTCATTTTTGCATCTGGCTTGATGTCAAAGATACGGTTTTCCCTTTTCTGAGACCGCCTCTTTCCCTCAGCGTCTTTGGCTTCCTCGATAGAAAAACCAACGTGTTCCCTTTTCTGCTTATCTCCTGGCAGCCTGTAATTGATCCAGAAGCGGACCCTCTTTGACTTCTTGGCTTTCAACAAGTCCTCGCCACATTCGCAAAGTCGATTCCTGGCGGCTTGCTTCTTGTGGCAGACAGGACATTCAGCTAAGACTGCCCTAATCACTTACCTCCTTTCTTTCTAGTATCTCGTTCTCGTATTTTGTTTATCTCGACTCCTTTCAATTCGAGATAGCTCAAAGCCAAATGGAGAAAAGAAGGGATTTCACGGACACCTCTTTCCCAGCGTGAGACTGTCATAACATTCACGTCTAAAACTCGCGCCAGTTGATTCTGGCTGTAACCTATCCGCTGTCTCCACTCTTTCAATTCATTCGGCTTCATAGGTAT
>JAPLJU010000032.1 GCA_026388445.1 Deltaproteobacteria bacterium | reverse complement strand
TCTGCAAGGCCTCCTTTTGCGATGTAAAGAAATTGGACAAAATCTTTATTTGTTCTGCGTGCCTGACCCTCCGCGATATTCCAAGAAACAGAAACAGCGGCTCTTCTTATCTGCGAGGTGATTGAAAACCGTTCGCTCTCGGGGAACTGAGCGGTTTGCGCATATAATTCTTTTGCGAGCTCTATGCTCTTCTTCCATACCTGAAGATCTCTATAAGTCCTTATCTTACTATATTTATTCTCACAACTCACAACTGTTACTTAATGCAGACTCTCCGCACCTGCTCAAAGTCCGTCTGGCCCTGGAGGACCTTGAGGATGCCGTCCTGCAAAAGCGTGGTCATGCCGTCGGCAATGGCGGTATACCGGACGAGATCGACGGTCTCGTGCTTCTGGATCATCCTCTTGATATTGTCCGTGGCGACCAGAAGTTCGTGGATGGCGATCCTGCCCCGGTAACCCGTGTTGTCGCAATCCCCGCAGCCCTTCCCCCGGTAGAGCTTGAAATCATCACCGTAGGGGATGTTGAGTTTCGCGAAATGTTCCGTTCCGTAGGCATCGACCAGTTCATCATATTGCTCTTTCGTGGGGTGGTAGGCCTCTTTACAGTTCTTGCAGACCGTCCTGGCCAACCTCTGGGCAAGGATCCCCAGGAGGGAGTCGGCGAAGTTCAAGGGGTCGATCCCCATGTCCAGAAGCCTCACAACGGTTTCGGGGGCGCTGTTGGTGTGAAGGGTGGAAAAGACAAGGTGTCCCGTGAGCGAAGCCTCGATGCCGATCTTGGCCGTCTCGAAATCCCTCATCTCGCCGACCATGATGACGTCGGGGTCCGCGCGAAGGAAGGACCTCATGGCCCGTGCGAAATCAAGACCGATCTTGGGATTGACCTGGACCTGGCGGATACCCGACTGGGTGATTTCGACGGGGTCCTCGATGGTCCAGATCTTACGATCCGGCGTGTTGATAAGGTGTACGGCCGCGTGGAGGGTGGTAGTCTTTCCGGAACCCGTGGGTCCCACGCAGAGGATGAGGCCGTAAGGTTTTGACAGGAGCTTGGTCATATTGTTGAAGTTGTATCTGGAAAGCCCCATTTCCTCCAGGCGCATGATCTCTCCCTTGGCCAGGATCCGGAGCACCACGTCTTCCAGGTTTCCCTGGGTCGGCAGTGTGGCCACGCGAAGCTCGATTTCCTGTCCACCGGGGCGCTTGTATTTGATCTTGCCGTCCTGGGGTAGACGCCTTTCGGTGATGTCCAGATTGGCCATGATCTTGATCCTCGAGACGATAGCCGCCCGGTAGCTGTAGGGAACGGTCTGGCAGACCGAGCAGTGACCGTCGACGCGGTAGCGGATCTCGACGTTTTTCTTCCCGTAGTTGGGCTCGATATGGATGTCCGATGCGCGCCTCGAAGTGGCATCGTTGATGATCTTGTTGACCAGCTGCATGATGGTGCTGTCGGACTCGGAGACGGCCTCATCCTCATCCTCTGATTCTTCGAGCGGTTGTTCGAGGCCCCGGATGAGGTCATTGATCGAGCCGCCGTCATCAGGGGTCTGATAAAAGTGATTGATGAACTTGATGATGTCTTCGCGGAGAGCGACACAGTACTCGATGGACTTGGTCTTCAGGAGGTTCTGGATGATGTCCCGCTTGATGATGTTGTTGGGGTCATCGACGACAACGCGGATCTTGCCGTCGGTCCGCTCAAGAGGCACCCAGAGCTCCCTGCGGAGATAGTCCCGTTTCAGTTCCCTGAGGAGGTCGTCCGGGATCGGCTGTTTGGAGTTGTACTGGACGAACCTGCACCCAAAGAAATCCTCCAGGGAGCGGCCGATATCCTCCTTGGAAATTTTGTATTTGTTGATCAGGATACCCTCGACGGTTTCGCTGGATTTTCTTGCCTCGCTCCAGAGGGTTTCCAGGTCCTGCGGCTTGATGAGATCACGCAGGACGAGATAGTCGAACCTTGTTCTCCGGCGGGGTGTGACGACCCTCTGCTGGTTATAGAAGGCAATGCCCAGGACCTCGCCGATTTCCTCGAGGAAACCCTGATCCTCGGCATTGAACTTTTCTCCGCCTTTTTTGTTGATGAGCTGGACGACGCTCATCAGGTTGTTCTCGTGATAGACGGGCACGGCGAGAACCTGGGTCGTCCGGTAGCCTGATTTCTTGTCCCAGCTTTCATCGAAGGTGAGGGATTTGTGGAGGGTCTTCAGCTCCTCCTTGTCGTAGGCGTCCGCGATGTTCACGGGCCTCGCGTTGGCGGCCACAAAACCGGCGATACTTGCATTGCCGATCGGTACGCGGATTTCTTTGAGCTGGGACCCCGCGAGGAAGTAGGTGAAAAGCTCGTTCTTTGACCGGTCCACCACGTAGATGGAGATCATGTAGGCGTTGAAAAGGGCGAGGATCCCGTCCTTGAGATCAACGAGGATCTCCCTGATGTTCTGGGCGGCGTGAATGCGGTTGGTGATCTCGAGAAGGGCCTTGCGGAGGGCGAGCTTCTCCGAAAGCTGCGAGATCTCCCTGAAGTCAAAAGCGCCTGCCGCTCTCTCGGTCTTATCCGGGAACATTCTGTCCTGTTGCACCCCTGAAGCGGGAATTTTATGACCGCCCGTCCCCCGCTCCGGTGATCCGGGCGATGTCTTCCCAAAAAGATTCAGAGTGTATTTTTATTCACTAAATATGCCAGACCGGCGCCACCAAATTGATAACAAACGGGATCCGACCCATCCCTATAGGAGTTATTATCGGCAGGTAAAGCCGGAGCGTTAGGACTTTTCTGCCGGTTTTCAAGAGGCATGGTCTTTGCACAAAAAAAGCAGGCACTCCGGCCACATATCGAAGGATCAGAAACTATGACCCCGGATTCGAAAGTGCGAACATCCATCAACATCCTATTCGTCTGCACAGCCAATATCTGCAGGAGCTTTCTCGCCGAGCGCATCCTGAAGAAAATTCTCCAGGTCAAAAAGATTCACTATGTAGAGGTCTATTCAGCGGGACTGATGGATCTGCAAGGCGCCTCCGCAGATTTTAAAGCCGCCCGGTTGCTTCACGATAAGGGAATGGACGGGATCAGGCACCGTTCCAGGCCCTTGACGGAGGACCTGGTTGACTGGGCGGATATCATTCTCGTCATGGAGGAGATCCACAGGGAAGAGATCGCCGCGAGATATCCCGAAACGCGGGACAAGGTACATCTCCTGGGGGCTTTCTCCGGCGGCGGCAGCAACGGCGACAAAAACATTAAAGATCCTCACGGACTTACCGATTACCACTACAGAACCTGTTTCGCGGAAATTTATCTCGCCCTGGATGGATTAATCAAATGTATCTGAATTACTGGGGTTTCCAGGTATATCCCTACGAGATCTCTCCTGACCCCAAGTTCATCTTTTATTCAAGGGATCACGAGGAAGCCATGACGAGGCTCCTCTATGCGGTATACCGCAAGAGAGGGGCGGCCCTTCTCACGGGCGAGATCGGCTGCGGAAAAACGACCCTCAGCCGGGCCCTCATCCAGCAGCTTCCGAAGCACAAGTACAATATCGGACTGATCGCCAACCCCAACCTGAAACCCACGGACTTTCTGAAAGAGACCCTTTACCAGTTCGGCCTCACCCCGGGCACGGACTCCAAAGTGGATCTCTTGAACCTGCTCGGGGAGATGATCCTGCAGGATTTCAGGAAGGGTATGACGACCCTTTTGATCATCGACGAGGCCCAACTCGTGCCCCCGGAAACCTTCGAGGAAGTAAGACTCCTTTTGAATTATCAGTTGAATGACCAGTTCCTCCTCTCCCTGATCCTGATCGGTCAGCCGGAGTTGAGGGGAATCATCCGGAGGGTCGAGCAACTCGACCAGAGAATCGCTGTCCGTTACCACCTGGGCGCGCTCAGCTTTGACCAGACGGTCAAGTATATCCTCTTCCGTCTCTCCAAGGCGGGTTTGAACAAGAATGTCTTCACGGACGATGCCCTGCGAACCATCTACGATCACTCCCGCGGCGTGCCAAGGAAGATCAACAACATCTGCGATATGAGTCTTTTGATCGGGTTTGGAATGAAGATCAGGGAGATCGATGTGGATGTGATCCAGGAAGCCGTGAGGGATACGTCCTGTGAGGGGGAAAACGAGTCCGAGGGAAGTTACGTTCTCGGGTCCAAGTCCTTTATCCTTCCAACGGCCGCAAGCTGAATTTCCTGCCCAGTACCTTCAGGCTCCAGCCGGAAGGTCCGTCTCCGACACGTTTCCGACAACCCACAGAAGTGAGTTTTCTTCCAGGTTGACGATCTGGTCCACCTTCATCTTGTTGCCCTGGCCGTCAAAGAGGACGTTCACGACGGGCCGCAGGGGCTGCTGGTCGTTGGTGTCGATGACTTTGGCGATGGACTTGTTATTGAGCTTCACATAGCTCCCCATCGGGTAGAGAGAAACCTGTTCCAGGAAGACCTTGATCATCTCAGGGTGTTTCCTGACGGCCTCGCTCTCCTCCGTGGTGAGCCGGTCGGGTTTCTTGAGGATATCATCGGGAACCAGGAACATCCCCAGGTCGTGGAACAGGGCCGCGAGGCCCATCTCGAAGAGTTTATCCTTCGAATAGCCCATGCCCTGGCCGACCTTGAGGGACAGGATCATCGTGTTGATGGAATGGGAGATCGTGAAATCCTCCTCGTGGCCGTATTCGCTCGTGAACTGATAGAGCTTCGTGATGAGATTCGGTGTGTCGATGATATTGTGCAGGAAATCGATGGCGGGTTCGAGATCGAAATCCATGTGCCGGGTGACCCTCCTTCGTACCCCCTCGAGGTAGTCCTGTACCGTCAGGTAAATTCTCCGGTATTCCTCCATGTCCCCCTTGTCCAGCTTTCGAGTTTTCCGGGGTTCCGCCTCTTTTTCTTTCAGTTCCTCCCGCTTGATCGGGGCGTCTTGAATGAGGTCTACGTAGCGAACCATCGCGATCTCCTTTGTCTTCTACTCAGGTCAGATCCTGGTTATTTGAATTATTACAGCGGGTTGAAGTGACATGAAAATCAAAGGACATGGGATCAACCCGTGCAAGAATCTACTTTCAATTTTCATACCAGCCGGAAATTTTTGCTCATAAAGATTAAAGATTTAGCCGATAAATTCCGAAGCAAGGTTAGGAAAACTTTTCCGCACCCGAGACCTGACGGTAGAAGTTTTCAAGCAGTTCTCATCACACAGACATTCGGCATTTCGTGAATGCAACGCTGAGGCCAGGAGCTGAGGGCGACCCGGGTATTGCTAAGGGGTTGTCAAATCAGCAGATTCTTTAAAAACTTGGCATATTCTTGGCATGACACGAAATGTGTGATTCCATACAGGAGAACCCGTATGCGCTATAAGCTCAGAATGATTGCTTTTTCGACCGTTCTTGTCCTGATCTTCCTCCTGGGCGGGTGTGTGACCATGGAGAAAAAAGGCATACCCGTCAAGGAATACGAGGCAACCCAGGAGATCGTCCCCCCCGAGGAAAAGGCAAAGCAGGCCGCCGAAATTAAGAAGCTCAGCCAGGTCGATCGGAATGATGTCTTCACCGAGGCCAGGGGGATGCCCGAGTACATCGTGGGGCCCGGTGATGTCCTGCAGATCACCTTCTGGGACGGATCCAAGCCCCTCGCATATACGACAGAAGTCAGGGCGGACGGGAAGATTTCCTATTCCTTCGTGGACGATCTGTATGTGAGCGGGCTCACCGTCCAGCAGGTGGATGATGCACTGACCGAGGCCATGCAGAAATACATCCGCAATCCCAGGCTGGAGTTGATCGTCAAGGAGCATAGAAGCAAATCAGCCCTCCTCTTCGGGCAGATCAACAGGTTCGATACAGGTATCTCCGGGGTAAGGTCCGGTCCCGGACGGTATCCCCTCACCGGCAAGATGACGGTCCTTGACCTCATTGTAGGGGCCGGCGGGGGTATATCCGGCCAGACGGAGGGCAATGCGGACCTTACACGGGTTGAGCTTGTCCGAAAGGGGAAAATATACACGGTCAATCTCTACAATGCCATGTTCAGGGGCGACATGAGCGAGAACATGATCCTGGAGGACCGGGACATGGTAACCGTTCCGGAACTGCCCATCTTCGGGGAGAGGGTCTATGTCCTGGGAGAGGTTACTGTGCAGGGCATCTACCGGCTCAAGGATGCCTATGACCTGCTGGCGGCCCTGTCAAAGGCGGGGGGACCGACCCGCGTTGCCGTCAAATCGGACGTAAAGATCATCCGGGAATTCCAGGAGAGGCAGGGAAAGCCCATTATCCTCTCGGCCAATTATGACGAGATCACCAAGCGCGGCGATATCAGCCAGAACATCAGACTCAAAAACGGCGATGTCGTCTGGGTGCCCAGGACGGCGATCGGCGACATCAACGAATTCATCGTCAACACCGTACCGCTTCTGGAATACACGCTCTATCCGGGTAGATTCAGAGACGCCTACGCCCAGCCGGACCAGATGCGCTTCAGGTAGGGCAGAGCGGATCATATGAAATGAAACATCCATCGAGGTAGCTACGACTTTCAGAATGAAATTCGACCAACCAGAGGAGCGCCGAGAAAATGGCACAATATGACCTGAACCTGAGAGAATACTGGCGAGTCATCAAGAGGCGAAAATTCATCATCCTCCTGACCGTCGTCCTGACGGGCCTCTTCAGCCTCGTTGCCGCGATCATCGAAAGGCCCGTGCCCGTTTACCAGGCCAGTGTCAGCATCAAGGTCGAACGCAACACCGGCGGCGGCATTTTCATGGACACCAACTACACGATGGTCGATGACCTCCAAACCCAGGTCGCAACAATCAAGAGCTACTACATGATGGAGATGCTGGCCAAGGAGATGGGTCTCATCCCTGCCAGCCTTCCCTCGGAGGAGGTCCGGAACCGCAAGGAGTACCTGGACATCATCTTGGATTTGAAGAGCAAGGTTACGACCCAGCTGGACGAGAACAAGAGCACGGTCATCGATATCTATGTCAAGTCCGAGGACCCCAAGTTTGCCCAGCGGGCTGCCAACGGGTTGGCGAGTGTTTACCAGGAGGAGAGGTACAAGGAGATCAACAAAAGGACCATCGAGTCCAAGAGGGCCGTCGAAGCCCAGTTGAAGCTGGCCACAGAGCGCTTGAGGGATTCCGAGGAGGCCGTCCGGGAATTCAAGGAGAAAAACAAGATTGTTTCCGTGGACAGCCAGTCCGCGAGTTTGCTCAGCCAGATGAACACCCTGCAGGCGGGTTATGACAAAGACGCCGTGAGCCACCAGAACATCACGGGTATCCTGAAGCTTCTCGAAGGGGCGGAAAACAGGCCGCTCACCTCGAAAACAAGCTTTTATTACGACGGTGCCCCCGCCCTTTACCATAGTCTGAATGACCGGCTCGTCAAATTGATGCTGGACAGAGACACCCTCCTCATTACTTACACGGAGGAGTATCCGGCCGTGGTTGAACTGAAGGCCCAGATCCGCGAGACGGTGAAGACCATGCAGGCGCAACTCCTTGCCATGGACAGGGGCCTTGTGGCGGAGATGAGAACACTGCAGTCCAAAATGGACTTCGTCGGTGAGGGCATCAAAAGGATGCCGGAAAAGGGCATCGAGATGGCACGCCTTGACCGGGAGGTTCAGGTCACCCAGGAAGTCTACACCATGCTGAACAAGAAGCACCAGGAAGCCCTGATCAAGGAGGCCGAGAATATCGAGGAAGTGAAGGTCGTAAAGCCGGCCCTGGAGCCCACCAAGCCCATCAATCCGCCCAAGGTCAAAGAAAACTTTCTCCTGGGGCTGATCATCGGGCTTGCCATGGGAATCGTCTTCGCGTTCCTGATCGAAACCTTCGACACCTCCATCGGTGCCATCGAGGAAGTCGAGGAATTCCTAAGGGTTCCCGTCCTCGGGCTGGTTCCCCATGTCACCCAGCAGGAGATCAAGGCGGTCATCCAGGAGAAGTACGGCGGGGACATGGATCCCGAAACGCTTCAGCGGGACGCAAGGCTCATCTCGCACTTTGCCCCCAAGTCGTCTCTGGCGGAGTGTTACAGGACGGTGCGGACGAATGTCAATTTCGCATCCCTTGAAAAAAATATTAAATCCATCGTCGTGACCAGCTCTTCACCGCAGGAAGGCAAGACCTCCACCATTGTCAACCTGGCCATTACCATGGCCCAGGCCGGCCGCAAGGTTCTCCTGCTCGAAGGCGACCTGAGGAAACCGATCATAGCGAAGATGTTCGGTTTGCCGTCGTCTGAGGGGCTGACAGATGCGATCCTCGCCAATTTTGAGTGGAAAAAATGCGTCCGGACTATCGCGGACATGATGGCCGGGAAAATGACCGTTGATGAGGTACTGAAGACCCCGGGGATCGAGAACCTCAATATTCTCCCCGCGGGCACCGTCCCACCCAACCCGGCGGAGCTGGTCAACTCGCAGTACATCAATGATCTGATCAACGAGGCGAAACAGGAATACGACTACGTCTTCATCGACGCGCCGCCGCTCCTCTCCGCCGCTGATGCGGCCGTCCTGAGTTCGAAGGCCGATGGCGTCGTCATGGTCTACCGCGTGGGGAAGATCCCGAGGGGCGCCCTCAAGCGTGCCAAGTCGCAGCTTGAACAGGTCAAGGCAAATGTCATCGGTGTTGTGCTGAACGGCCTCAAGGCGGAGCTGAGCACGGATTACTCCGATTACCGCTACAGGAGCTACTATTATTACGGCGCCCAGAGGGTCGATCAGCAGTCCGTCCTCGAAAAGATCGAGTCCCTGCCCGTGCATGCCATGGAATTTTTCCGGAAGGTCGCGAAGAACCCCTTCCGTAGGAAAGCGGCGACTGCCGACTCGAAGGAAACACCGGAAGCCTTTATCAAGGAGTTGCTGAATAAGACCTCCGCCGATGTGAAAGCCGCCTCGAGGAGCAAGGTCGTGAAGAAGATCATGCGGGAGGCGAGTCTCGAAGCGGTCCCGCCGGACCAGAGTGACCAGAGCGCCGCGGTGGAGGCGGTATCCCAGGTGCAGAAAGAAGAGTCCTCCATGGTCCCGGGGACAGCCGGAAGCTTCATCCGGCAGAAAATTGATCGTGAACGATAGCGGAATTTGATTTAGAGCGATATCGGCATGGCTGAACAGGCGGAAATCCTCCATCTGAAGAAGAAAAGAGATTGGAAGAGTTTTTGGAAGAGGAAGGTCCCGGCCTCCTGGCTGTGGATCATTCTTCTCTTTTCGCTGGTCGCGGGTATTTTTGCCGTCAATCTTCAGAGCTGGATGAGGGCCATCTATGCCTACGAGAATGCGAGCTACCGGCCCGCGGATGTCGACAGGCAATTGAATGAAATGAGCAACGTCCTGGAGAGGCTGAAGAAAATCTATAAAACGGATTCTCCATGATTGCATATTGCCTTTCTTGTCGGCACGTTTGAGCAAATGTCTGCATCGGAAATATAATCAATCAACGGCTGCCCCTCCCGTCAGAGATACTCTTTCTGCCTAGTCCTCGGCTTTTCCAGGACGCGAGTAACAACTTTGGCGGGTTTTTTAATGTTTTGGAAAAGAAGTTTTGTGAGATATGTTTAAAGCGGATCAAATAGATTCAAACCAGAGACAGTTCTGGCTCATCTCGATAATTCTTGTGTCAGCGATTATCGGGATGGCGCTGATCAAAGCCTCCTCATTCCTTGTGATCGCGATACTTGCCGCTTTTGTCATTGCGCTCTTCAGCTTCCTAGCCCCCGAATACGCCCTTTATCTGCTCCTTGCCGCCATGCTCTTGAGTCCCGAGTTCATGGTCAAGGACCTGCCGGGTCTCATCGGTATTCAGCGTAGTCTTACTTTAAGATATGAAGATTTGCTTCTCCTCATCATCGGGACCGCCTGGTTTATGAAGACGGCAATTAACAAAGAACTGGGACTCTTCGTGAGGACGCCGCTCAACAAGACCATTGCCGCCTATCTTACGATTTGTTTTATCTCAACCATTATGGGCGTGCAGGCCGGAAGGGTGAAAGGCATCACAGGATTTCTCTTCGTTATGAAGTATTTTGAATATGTTGTCATATACTTCATGGCCGTGAACATCCTTAAGGAGAAGAAACAGATTGAGCGTTTCGTGGCGGTCATGCTTATCGTTTGCCTCGTGACCTGTATCGTCGGCTTGGTTCAAGTTCCCTCTGGCGGAAGGGTTTCGGCGCCTTTTGAAGGTGAGGTTGGTGAACCGAATACCCTGGGTGGCTACCTCATTTTGATGATGGCAGTGGTTATCGGTTTGCTTCTGGGAGATGACAGGCGAAAGTTGAAGCCTTTCCTCTTGTTCCTTTTCATTGTTATTGTTGTGACACTTGCTATGACTCTCTCCAGAGGTTCCTGGCTGGCCCTTTTTCCGATGCTCTTCACGTTGATCTATTTGACCAACAAACGGTTCGCCCTCGTTTTCCCACTGCTTTTCATCATCGCCTTTTCACCCGTCTTGCTTCCGCAAAGTGTGAAAGACAGGTTCTATTACACCTTCATGCAGCCAAGTACTCCCGGGCAGGTTGAAATAGGGGGTTTCAAGCTTGATACATCCACATCAGATAGAATTTTATCCTGGAAACAGGTGTTAACGCAGGATTTTGTCAAACACCCCGTCTTTGGGTACGGCGTTACAGGGTATCCATTCCTCGATGCACAGTACCCGAGGGTCCTCGCTGAAACGGGTCTTCTGGGGCTTTTTGCCTTTATCATATTGCTGATAGCCGTGTTCCGGCTTGCCCTGAGTATTTACCGACGGGCAAAAGATCCGTTTTTCAAGGGCCTGACCCTCGGTTATCTTGGTGGTTTTGTCGGTCTTCTCATCCATTCTATTGGCTGCAACACGTTTATCATCGTACGGATCATGGAGCCCTTCTGGTTTCTTACGGCCATGGTCGTGATGATCCCGCAGATCGAGCAGGGACTGGCGGGGAAACAGGGCGATCAGAAGGAATAAGATTTCTGACTTTTTAATCATCATTTAAACTTTTTCACGGGATGAAGATGGGATGAGCCTGGAGAAGTACATCGATTTTTCCAACACAAAATTTTCATGGGACCGTCCTCTTGCGAGTTATTCCAGGATTCAAATACTGTATAGCCGGCTTATCCGCGGGAAAAGATTCCAGCTGAATAAGTTAAAAAACAACGGAAAGCACTACTTGAACGTGGCCTGCGGGGATAAGGCCCATCCCGATTTCATTAACTTGGATTACCAGTGGCGTCCCAAGATCGAGCTCTGCTGGGACATCACGAAGGGCATTCCATTTACAGCTCGTTCCATCAAAGGCATTTTTATAGAACATTGCCTGGAGCATCTTACGTATTCTCAGTGCTGCGGTGTGTTGAAAGAATTTCATCGCGTACTTCAGCCGGGTGGCGTGGTTCGTATCGTTGTTCCCGATGCCGAGCTTTATCTGGATCTCTATCAACAGAGTAAACAGGGTCAATTCGTCGAGTTTCCGTATGTGAATCAACAGGGTTCGCAGAACGGGTTCACGCCGATGATGTCTGTAAATCGTGTCTTTCGCGACCATGGGCACCTTTTTGCCTATGATGCAAAGACCCTGGAGATGGTGCTTCGAAATGCGGGATTCGTTGATATTCGCAAGGAGAGTTTCCGAACCGGACGGGATGAGAACCTGATGATTGACAGTGAAGAGCGCAAAATGGAATCGCTGTATATCGAAGCTGCCGTGACATGAAAAAGGCCCGATGTACTACGGTGTCGGCGGTTCAGACGACCTTCTCAGCAGGAGGGGGAGGCCGGTGAGGGATCATCAGGGATCGCAGGATGTCATTGAATGGCGAAGAGTGAATGGATGTTCTCACGGGAGAAGACTTTATCAGGGATAGCATGGAACGCAGCCTCAAGAGTGTTAAATATCGGATTACAGTTTGTTATCACGATATTTCTGGCCAGGCTGCTCACCCCCGCAGATTTTGGTCTTGTCGGGATGGTCATCGTCTTTACGGGATTTGCGCATGTTTTGAGCGATCCCGGGTTTGCGTCAGCACTCATCCAGAAAAGGGACATTGAGGAAAGCCATCTGTCGTCCGTTTTCTGGTTGAACATTCTGATCGGCATTTTACTTTCCGGACTCTTTCTGTCCTTTTCTTCACTTGTGGCTGGTTTCTATCATGAACCCCGGCTTTCCGCAATCGTCGCTCTCATCGCATCCATATTCTTCATCCAGTCATTCAAAATGGTTCCACTCACCCTGCTGATCCGCTCACTTGAATTCCGAAAACTTGCTGTCGTTGATACGGTGACCACCCTGTTGGCGGGCGTGACGGCCATTGTCCTGGCTCTTTCGGGGTACGGTGTCTGGAGCCTTGTCTGGCAGACCGTTGTTTCCGCTTTCGCGAGTATGATCATCGTCTGGTGGGTGTCGGGATGGAAGCCTCACCTTTTGTTTGAGTTCGGCGCCATCCGGGAGCTTCTCAAATTCAGCATGAACCTGTTCGGTTTCAATCTGTACCAATACTGGGTAAAGAATATAGACAATCTTCTCATCGGAAAGTTTATCGGTTCAGCAGGGCTGGGCATATATTCCAGGGCCTATGATATCCTGCTGATGCCGGTCAACCAGATATCTGCCACTGTCGGTCAGGTCATGTTTCCGGCCCTCTCGAAAATCAAGGATGATAAGGACAGATTTAAAGACGTTTATCTCGAAGCGATGAGCGGGGTGGCTTTTATCGCCTTCCCCCTGATGATGGGTCTCTTTGTTGTTGCCGATTCATTCGTGCTGACACTGTATGGAGAGAAATGGTCACAAATGATCCCCATTGTGAAAGTGTTTTGTCTATTAGGCGTTATCTATTCCATCGCGGCAACCGCCGGTTGGATATACAGTGCCCAGGGGAGGACGGATTGGCTCTTGCTCTGGGGCCTTGGATCTGGAGCGCTGATCATGATCAGCATTGCTTTCGGTGTATACCTTGGGACCCCACTCGCGGTAGCAATATCTATTGCCGTTGTAAGTGGAGCGATCCACATCTACCCCCAGTTCACAATCCCCGGTAAACTCATTAATATGGGATTGCCCGATGTGCTTCGATCTGTTTCCGGTATATTCTTTTGCTCCTCTATCATGGCAGGCGGCGTATGGCTCCTCGGACAAATGCTACCTCCATCCCTGGATCACGTTTTGAGGCTCCTGCTGCAGGTCCCCTTTGGAATCGTGATGTACATGCTTCTTGCATATACCTTGAAGGTTCGTACCTTCGTCAGTATTTTATCTCTTATTAGAAGGTACGGGATTAAAACATGAAG
>JAPLJU010000256.1 GCA_026388445.1 Deltaproteobacteria bacterium | reverse complement strand
TGGTCCATCGAGACCCTATAAATTATACTCTCTGCTGTGTGCAGCCTTTTTCATAATATCAGGTCTTGTATTTCAACATAGTTTTCTGGTCAGGCTTTGATCATTTGATATGTCCTGGCGTGAAAAAGCAGCTTCTCTCCTTTATCTCGTTGGCGCGCATGATACGCCTGTAAGCAAGATCTCAGATAACATAGTACGTAACTTATAATTAAAGACCATACCCCTATGCCTCTCTTTACGGGCCCGTCCCGGTTAGCGTAGTCTTCCGTCCCCTTTGTCCACCTCAAATCACCCCGATCACAACCCGCCGCTTGAGCAGGCTTCGCACGATAAGTCGATCAACTATGAGGGACCGGATGGACGAAATGGACAAAACGGCAGAAATGGACTACATTGTACAAACAAACCTAACAGGCTCAGACAGACTTAAAAAGTCTTGACGAATTTAAAAATCGGGGTCGGTCGATGCGTTATATGGAATTCGGGAAAACGGGCATGATCGTGTCCGAACTGGGGTTCGGATGCATTCCCATCATCCGCCTGGACGTTGACGTAGCGGTTGAGGTCCTCCGCCGCGCCTACGATCGGGGGATCACCTTTTACGACACCGCCAACGCATACCGTGACAGCGAGGAGAAAATCGGCCGCGCCTTCGACGGTATGCGGAAAAAAGTGTTCCTAGCGACCAAGACACTCAGGCGGGACGCCGAGGGCGCGGCAAAACACCTCGAAAATAGCCTGCGCAGGCTCAGGACGGATTACATCGATCTCTACCAGCTCCATCAGATTGCCCAAGAGAAGGACTGGAACGCCGTCACGGCGCCGGGTGGGGCGCTGGAAGCCGTCGTTAGAGCCCGCGAAGAGGGCAAGGTCCGGTGGATTGGTGTCACGTCCCATAACCTTTCCATGGCTTTGAAACTGGTCAGGACCGGCCTTTTCAGCAGCATCCAGTTTCCCTTCAATTTCATTGAGGAGAACGGCAATAACGAGCTTATCCCCGCGGCGTGTGAACAGGGCCTGGGGATTCTGGCTATGAAGCCCTTTGCCGGCGGTATGATCGATAACGCCGGCATCGCCTTCAAATTTTTGCGCAAGTATCCCAATGTGCTGCCGATCCCGGGTTATGATTCCGTCGACTCCGTGGAAGAGGTCGTTTCTTTATACCGGCAACCCAACGTGGTGACTGCAGAGGACCTGCGGCTAATGGACCATTATCGGGTCGAGCTGGGCAAGGAGTTCTGCCGCCGCTGCGAATACTGCCAGCCCTGTCCCTCCGGGGTAATGATCACCATAGCGATGGGCTACAGGATCGTCGCCTCGAGAATGTCGCCTGCCGTCTCGGTTGAATTTTGCCGGCCGGCCATGGAAAGCGTGAAACTATGCGATAACTGCGGTATTTGTGTCGAGCGGTGCCCTTATGAACTTCCGATCCCGGACATGCTGAAGTTGAATTACGATCTTTATGAAAAGCATGTTGCCGATCTCCGATAGGGGGGCATAGAAAGGGATAAAAAAGGGGACAGGCTACTTTTTGAATTGAAAGAGAAATTGCTGACTCTATCACTACAGGTTTTTCTCACCACACACAACTAATCACTCACAACTGCCTATAATGCTCACCACTAACCGCTATCCACTCACAACTGTCTTTAATGCGCCCCGGTCAAAACTCAAAACTCATAATTAGCGCGGGCCATCAGCCTGCGACCGAGCCATATCGTCATTCTTAATCTCAAGTTCCGCAATAACCTGAGCACCTAACAGAAGGATCAATGCAGCGGCCTCTATGCTGAGTAGGAACACCACTGCCGATGCCAGGGAACCGTAAATGATGTTTACGAGGGATACGGTGGTGTAAAACCAGACTACCACCCGACGGGTTATCTCCCAGAGGACCGTGGCAGCCAGTCCTCCAATCAATGCGTGATGGAACGTGATTCTCCCGACAGGCATGACCAGATACAGGGAGGTGAGCAAAAGCACTTCACCGACCAACCCCGACAGATAGAAAGCAATTCTTGAAGTATCTTCGAAGCTCAAATTCCGTCCAAAAAACATCAGGTGTCTGTTTTCAACCGCCTCCAATGCGCCCGCAATAAACGACACCAGAAATAT
>JAPLJU010000246.1 GCA_026388445.1 Deltaproteobacteria bacterium | reverse complement strand
AGGCAAAGATCTCCAAAGTGGCAGCGGAAAAAGCCTTGGAGACCTACATCAAGGTGGTGGGGACTGAGCTCAGGAAAACGGGCCGTTTAAGTCTCGTAGGCTTCGGGACATTTACCTGCGCACGTAGGAAAGCGAGAATGGGCAGAAATCCGAAAACAGGCGCAACCATCAAGATTCCTGCCAGGAAGGTCGTTAAATTCAAGTCCGGCAAAACACTCTCGGAATTGGTTTCCCGCATGTAACGATTCTTGTGGTCATCCGTCCATTTCAGGGAAACCGAACGATCGCGGAGTCAAAAAAAGCCATCGAAAGGATAGAACCTCCGGTTGCTTTGTTGAACCGGGGGTTTTATTATTCCCCTTGCGTAAAGAAGAGGGCCTCTTCGGGGGTATCCTGATTTCCATTGATACCATTTCTCCGGTGAAAGATGTCATCCCATCGCGAAAACATCAAAAAATCCCTGATTGAGAAGCTGGGCGTACCCGTGGTTAATATCCTGGAGGCGGCCGGCCAAGAGGCTCAGCGCATCAGGTTCCGAGCCTTCCTGGTGGGCGGTCTGGTCCGGGATCTTCATTTGGCGGGAAACAACATTGATATCGATCTCGTCATCGAAGGGGACGGCATCGAATTCTCGAAGATCTTTGCCCAGCGGTACAGTGCAAGACTTCGCTTTTATGAACGGTTCGGGACGGCGACACTCACGTTCCCCGCAGGATTCAAGATCGATGTGGCAACGGCCCGCGTGGAGACCTACGATCGTCCGGTGGCACTCCCCAGGGTCTGGCCTGGGCGGATTGAGGATGACATGTACCGCCGGGACTTCACGATCAATGCCATGGCGATTGCCTTGTCACCGCTACACTTCGGAGAGATTTTGGACCCCTTCGGCGGGAGAGCGGATATTGAGAAGAAAAAAATTCGAATCCTGCATGAAAAGAGCTTTATCGATGACCCGACAAGGATCTTCAGGGCTGCGCGGTTCGAGGGCCGTCTGGGCTTTCGGATGGATGAATCAACGCAGAAGCTGATCCAGGACGCCCTCGCATCCGGCATGCTCGAAAGGCTGGAGGATTACCGGATCGCGACGGAACTGACGCTCATCCTGCAGGAAGAAGACCCGCGCCCGATGATTCAAAGGCTTGAAGCGTTCGGAGCCCTCGAGCCGATCAGGACCCGTGCACGGGGGAGCCGGATCCTCCGCAAGATTTTGAATGAAGTCGCAACGGTTGCGGACTTCCGTTGATCGTACCCATCGCCCGCACCTTCGAGACCTGAAGGCATCGAGTTGACAGGGCAGGGGGCTTTCTGTTATATCTGCGCCGCTTGTGAATGCCGGGACAGCGGTTCGGATTTTACGGGCTGATGCCCAAAGGCACTTGAGCAGGATTCTTCCTGCGAATAGACGGTTTTTGTCCGCTCTAACGCTTGCTCAACTGCAGACGCAAAAACTCGCCCTACGGGCTCAAACAGTTTGCGCTGCGGGCAGTGAGTTTACCCTGAGCTTGTCGAAAGGCTTCGCGAAGGGCGGTGACAAAAAACACGTCTAACTTCGCTATCCAGAATCCCGCTCAATCGCTGAGGGAAAGAAACAAGATTTGGGAAACAGACCGTTTACTTTAAAAAAACACGGAAGGGGCGGTTTTCCACAAAAGACAAGGGGAGCGAGGGCGAGCGTTGAAGAAGAGAATATTGAGCGGGATGCGTCCCACGGGCAAGCTGCATCTGGGTAATCTGCACGGGGCCCTCCAGAACTGGGTCGATTTACAGAACAGCGGAGATTATGAATGCTTCTACTTCGTCGCCGACTGGCATGCCCTGACCAGCGAGTACAACAATACCGATCCGATCAAGGGCTACATCCAGGACATGGTGGTTGACTGGCTGAGTGTCGGGCTTGACCCCCGACGGAGCACGATGTTCATCCAGTCGGAGATCAAGGAACACGCCGAGCTCTTTCTGATCCTATCCATGGTCACGCCGCTACCCTGGCTGGAGAGAAACCCAACTTACAAAGAGATGAAACAGGAACTTGCGGACAAGGATCTCTCCACCTTCGGTTTCCTGGGATACCCCGTCCTCCAGGCCGCCGATATCATCATGTACAAGGCCCATGGCGTCCCCGTGGGCGTCGATCAACTCCCCCATGTCGAACTCACCCGTGAAATCGCCCGGCGCTTCAATTTTCTCTATCGGGAGATATTTCCCATACCGGATGCGATACTTACGGAAGTGCCCAAGCTTCTCGGTATTGACGGGAGAAAGATGAGCAAGTCCTACGAAAATTCTATTTATCTGAGTGACCGGGGCAGCGTGTTGAAAACCAAGGTGGAATCCATGTTCACCGATCCCCAGAGGATGAGGAAGGGGGATCCCGGAAGGCCGGAGGTCTGCAATGTTTTTACCTTCCACACGATCTATGCGCCCCATGCGGACCTGGAGGAGATCGACCGTGAATGCCGTAAGGCCGGCGTCGGATGCGTGGACTGCAAAAAACGGCTTGTCCAATGGGTGCTCGAAGGCATGAAAGCGATCCATGACAGGCAGGACTATTACCGGTCTCATCTGAAGGAAGTCCGGGAAATCATCGTGGACGGCTGCCAGCGGGCAACGCAAGTCGCCCGGCAAACGATGCAGGAAGTCCGGGAGGCGGTAAAGATCTGACGGCATGAGTTATGCGATCAAATTAGACATCTTTGAGGGTCCGCTCGACCTGCTCCTCTACCTCATCAAGAAAAATGAGGTAGACATCTACAATATCCCCATCGCTATCATCACGGAACAGTATCTGAATCACATGGAGATCATGAGATCGATGAATCTCGATCTCGCCGGCGAATATCTCGTCCTGGCCGCGACGCTTCTGAACATCAAATCGAAGATGCTTCTGCCCCCCGAGGAAAAGGAAGAAGGCGAGGAAGAACAACCCGATCCACGGGCAGAGCTCGTCCGTCAGCTCCTGGAATACCAGACATTTAAGGAGGCCGCCTTCAACCTGGGTCAGAGGACCCTTCTGGAGAGAGATGTTTTCAAGAGGGGGATCGTTCCGGAGGTCAAAACCGAACCCGAAGAGGAACTGATCGAGGTGGACCTCTTCCAGCTGGTCGAGGCATTCCGCGAGATCGTATCCGGCCTCAAGGACGAGGACCTTATGGAGATCGACACCGAAAAGATGTCCCTTTCGGATCGAATCCATGAAATCATGGAGAGATTATCCGTGGAGAAGAGCATGCACTTCAGGGATCTGCTGGCCGACGTCCACGACCGCCGGATGATCATCTACACCCTTCTGGCCATCCTGGAGTTGATGAAAATGCGGATTGTGAAGGCCTATCAGACCCATGCCTTCGGACCGATTCGAATATTTCTCGCGGTGGAGGAGTAGGATCCATGGAAGACCTTCGATCGATCGTGGAAGCGCTGATCTTTGCATCCGAGGCGCCGCTCAGCCTTGACAAGATCGTGGATATCATCGGGATGACTGATCGTGAGGCAATCGTCGACATCCTGAAAGCGCTCGAGGAAGAATACGCCAACCGCAACGGGGGCTTTCATCTCTCGGAAGTTGCAGGCGGCTATCAGTTCAGGACAAGGGCCGACATGGCCTCATGGCTCAGAAAGCTCAAAGGGATAAAGCCACCCGGGCTCTCCCAGGCCGCGCTTGAGACCCTGGCAGTTGTGGCATACCGGCAGCCCGTCACGAGGCAGGAAATCGAAAAGGTCAGGGGTGTTGACGTCAGCGGCGCCCTGCGGGGGCTTCTGGAAAAGAAGCTGCTCCGGATGCTGGGGCGCAAGAACGTGCCCGGCAAACCGATTATCTACGGGACGACGAAACGATTTCTGGAGGTCTTCAATTTGAAGGATCTCGCCGAGCTTCCGACGCTGCGGGAGTTCCAGGAATTGCAGGAGTAAGCGGACCTTTGCAGGATCGACTTCAAAAAATTATCGCCGGGGCTGGCATCGCATCCCGCCGGACGGCGGAGCAGTACATCCGGGAAGGCAGAGTCAGCGTAAACCGTAAAGTCATCACCCAGCTCGGAGCGAAGGCAGACCCCGGGAGGGATGAAATCCGGGTCGACGGAAGGCTCATTTCGACCAGGGTTGAAAAACTCTATTTGATGCTCCATAAACCCCCGGGTTATGTGACGAGCCTGAAGGATCCCGAGGGGAGACCAATCGTGACGGATCTTCTGCGCAACGTAAAGCAGAGGGTCTATCCGGTCGGGAGACTCGATTACGATTCGGAAGGGCTTCTTATCCTGACAAACGACGGGGATTTTGCTCAGCGTCTCCAGCATCCCCGGCATGAGATTCCGAAGACATACCTCATCAAGGTCAGGGGAAGTCTCACGCCGAGGGAGGTTAGTCTTCTTCAAGAGGGAGTGGATCTTGAGGATGGGCTTTTTGTGCCCCGCGTGGTCCGTCAGGAAAAGACAAATCCCAGGAGTTCCTGGTTTCGAATCACCGTTTCCGAGGGTAGAAACCGGGTAATCAGGCGTGCCTTTGATGCCCTGGGGCACCCGGTTCAGCGACTCATCCGGATTGCAGTGGGAAATCTGAGGCTTGGCGATCTCGCAGGCGGTGAATACAGGCCACTGATGAAGCGGGAAATCGAAGGGTTTCTCTCCCGGGCGCAGAAGAAAAAGGAGAAAAATCATCTTGACAATCATGGTAAAATGGCTTAATAAAAAAACCCTATTTCGAAATGTTTTTAAGTATTTATCTCATCTGTGTTCCTTTTGAACGCCTGAAACATACCAGAAAACTAGTTATTTCAGGGGGTTACCATGAATAAATCGGGTTTGATCGAGGCGCTAGCCAAGAAGGAAAATCTCACGGAGAAGAAGGCAACGGATGTTGTCAATCTCATTTTCAAAGGTTTCACAGATGCATTGAAGAATGGAGGGAGGATCGAAATCCGGGGTTTCGGGAGCCTTATTGTAAGAAATTACAACTCTTACAAGGGGCGAAACCCGAAGACAGGGAGCAGTATAGAGGTCTCTCCGAAGAGGCTGCCCTTTTTCAAGGTCGGCAAAGAACTGCGCGAGATGGTGAATACTGTTAACAAGACCTGATTCGAATTCCATCGATCCTTTTGAAACGGCTTTTTTAATACAGGGGTCATTTTTATGACCCCTTTTTTCGTGCGGTAAATTGACAGCTATGGAAGATTCATTTTACACCGACCACCCTAAAAAACGACTCAAGGATCGCCTGAGGCCCTTCATCCCCCTGGTGCTCTTTGTTATAACGCTTTTTACAACCCTGATTGCCGGGGCCATGCAACAAGGCGTTAACCCCCTGGAGGAACCGCAGGACATCTGGAAGGGGATCCCCTTTGCCTTCACCCTCCTGCTGATCCTGGGGTCCCATGAGTTCGGTCACTATTTCGTCTCCAGGCATCACCATGTGGAGGCCACATTTCCCTATTTCATTCCGGCGCCCACATTCATTGGGACATTCGGTGCCGTGATCAGGATGAAATCTCCCATCATGGACCGGCAGACCCTTCTTGATATCGGCGTTGCCGGGCCTCTGGCGGGAATCGTCGTTTCCATTCCGGCCCTTTTCGTCGGCCTTTCCCTGTCCGAGGTTGTGCCGTCCGCTCCGGCGGAAGGCAT
>JAPLJU010000184.1 GCA_026388445.1 Deltaproteobacteria bacterium | reverse complement strand
GGAAACCGAGAAAAATGGAAAGACGGATGCAGCCCTCGATGATGTTCAGGAGGATCGTGCTTCCGATGTAGGCCCGGAGGATGGCAAAGAGATAGGCGGGGATGACAATGAAAAGAAAGATGGCAAGGGCGATGCCCGTCAGAAGCGAAACCACCGTATGCCACTTCGGCGGTTTTTTTCCTCGTACTTCATGGCCACATCGGCCGAGTAGAGAAGGGTCTTGATGCCGATGACCATCATCTCGAGAAGCGCCACGAAACCTCGAACGCACTTGACACCCAGTGCCTTGTAGCGCTTGGTGAGGGAAATGTAAGTCTGTTCCCGGATTTCGATGTCCTTGTCGGGTGTTCTCACCGCGACGGCGATTTTATCACCGTGCCTCATCATGACGCCCTCGATGACAGCCTGTCCGCCGACAATGTCTTCCGGGTGAGGTTTGCTGGCCATGGAGCCCTCTGATCCCTTCAACGGTGCCTTTATACTGAATGACATCGGTCCATACAGCTTTTTTGCCGACCTCTGCAATACTTAATTTTTATCCGGACACGGGTGTCGGCGAAGTTCAGTCCTTCTACGAGAGGTGCTCCTCGATTTTCCGCATCCGCTCGGCCTGCTCGCGATACAGGGTGTGGGCTTCATCGAGGCTCACTTTCTCGAACCGGATGCGATTTCCCCACATGGCCTGGGCAACCCTGGGGATGTCGTGTGTGACGACGGTGGCAATCTTCATGTAACCGCCCGTCGTCTGTTCCACGAGGACAATGATGGGCTGTCCGTCGGCGGGAACCTGGACGTTTCCCGGCATGATCGGCTCGGTGACGATGCTTTCGGGTCGTCCTTCGTCGGGGCGGATCGGTGGCCCCTTCAGCCGGTAGCCCATCCGGTCGGTTTCAACGCTCACCTCGTAGATCGCGCCAAAGAACGTTTCCATTTCCTTCGTGAAGTAATCGTCCTGCGGTCCAGGAATGGCCCGCAAGGTGATATCCGGGCCGTAGTCAGGGATCCAATGCCCGGGCAGACTCCGCGGCGTCGAAAGGAGGACTCCCTCGCCCCGCAATATCACGTCTTCTTTCTTCAGGATCCGCCCCTCCAAACCGCCGAGCTTCGCCCGTACCAGAGTCGATCGGCTCCCCATAACGGGGGGTACGTCAATGCCGCCGGTGACGGCGAGATAGGCGCGGCACCCCCTTCTTGCTTTCGGGATCCTTAACACGTCGCCCTGCCGGACCCGCAGGGCCTGCCAGTTGGCCACGGCTAAACCGTTCAGCGTCATCCCCATGTCGGCGCCGGTCAAGGCGATGTCGGCTTCGGCGAGGACGTCCAGGACAGGGCCCACCATAGTGATTTCCAGAACGGCCGAGTCCCCGGGATTTCCAACGAGGAGATTGGCGACCCGGTAAGCGAAGGAATCCAGGGCGCCCGAAGGCGGCACGCCCCGGTCCAGGTAACCGAAGCGGCCGGCATCCTGCACGGTCGTATAGGGGCCGGGAGTCCGGACAAGGAAGAGATCACTCATTGCCACTCCATTTCGCGGATCTGCCGAAAGGTCTCCTCCGGAATAGCGACGAAACGGACACGGTCCCCCGCCTGGTAAAGGAAAGGCTCCTCCCGCCAGGGGGCGAAGAGCCGCCGCGGTGTCCGGCCGATGATCTGCCAGCCTCCGGGACTGTCCTGGGGATACATACCCGTCTGGCTTTCAGCGATGCCCACGGAACCTGCCGGCAGTTTCGTGCGTGGGGTTTTGCGACGGGGCGTGTGAAGGCGGCGGTCGAGTCCCCCGAGATAACAGAAGCCGGGCGCGAACCCGATCATGTAGATGTGATAGTCGACGGAAGTGTGGATAGCGATGACCTCGCCGATCGTCAGGTGATTTTGGTCGGCCACGATCTCCAGATCCGGACCGAACTCCCCGCCGTAGCACACGGGAATCTCGACGACCCGGGG
The DNA here is from genome assembly GCA_026388445.1 of Deltaproteobacteria bacterium. GTDB lineage: Bacteria > Desulfobacterota > Syntrophia > Syntrophales > UBA2192 > JAPLJU01. The sequence goes on along the minus strand of JAPLJU010000184.1, from coordinate 24,961 downwards.
TTTAGCGATTTCGGCCTGCCTGAAATCCGCTTCCCGGGCTTCGACGGTCTTCGCGATCTGATCCGTCGATGTGGCCAGGGGATTGTAGAGGAGGGAAAGGGATCGGTAGGCTGGGATCACGGCCTCCACGCCCGCCGGGAGGGATCTCTTGAGAAGCGCTGCCATGGCCCGCACCTTCTCGTTCACGGCGCGATCGATTTCTGCGCCGTACTCGACGATGATGGCGCGGTCGCCGCAAATGCGGATGCGCGGTTTGTCATAAAGGGTGGACATATGTTTAGGCAAAGGGCTAAAGGCAAAGGGCGAAGGGCGAAGGGCGAAGGGCGAAGGGCAAAGCGCCCTCTGTTCTTCCGTGCGCCCTGTGCCTTACGCCATAAACCATTCTTTCCTTATACCGTGAAACGGATTCCCTGGGCCATACCCTGTGCCCTGGACCCGATACCCTGTTTATTGGATGAAGGTGCCCATCGGAGCCACATGAATCTGATGTGCTTCGAGCGTCGCGCGTATCTCACGTACGTGCTCCACGGCCGACGGGTTGTCACCGTGGACGCAGATCGTGTGGATTTCCATCTCGAGGACGGTGCCGTCGGTGGCGATAATCTTGCCTTCCTTTGCCATGCGAAGGGCCCGTTCGGTAGCGAGCTCCGGGTCCTCGATGACGGTGCCCGGCAGTTGCCTCGATGCGAGCCGGCCCTCGGGTGTGTAGGCACGGTCGGGGAAGGCTTCGAAAGCTACTCTGATGCCGAGTTCCTTTGCAATTCTTTTGACAAGGGGCGCTTGGGCGCCGCCGAGGGTGAGGTATATCAGGGACCGGTCGACGCCGGCGATCGCCCCGGCGATGGTGCGGATGAGTACTTCGTTCCCGACGCTCATGTTGTAGAGACTTCCGTGGGGCTTGACGTGCTGCAGCTTCACGCCGTGGATCCGGCAGAAGGCCAGCATGGCGCCGATCTGGTATGTCAGGTAATCCCGAATTTCCTCGGGTGTGCAATCCATGTTGCGGCGGCCGAACCCGATAAGGTCGGGGTAACCCGGGTGAGCGCCCACGCCGACGCCGTGGTCCTTCGCGAGTTTGATGGTTGCGTCCATCACGTGAGGATCCCCCGCGTGGAACCCGCAGGCGATGTTCGCCGACGTGACATACCGGATCACCTCACTATCCATGCCGATTGTGTACGCGCCGAAGCTCTCACCCATGTCGCTGTTGAGATCGATTTTTTTCATGGCATCACTCAACGGGGATCCCCTGTTCAGAGGCCGAGGAAGGCCTTCTGGATCAGTTCGGAGTTGAGGACATCCCGACCAGTCCCTTCCATGACGACCCGTCCTGTCTGGATGACGTAAGCCCGATCGCAGGCCTCCAGCGCTTCCTGGACATCCTGCTCCACGAGGAGTATGGTCACACCGTTATTTCTGATCTCCCGGATCACCTCGAAGATTTTGTCCACCAGCTTGGGCGCAATGCCCCAGGAAGGCTCATCGAGAAGGAGAAGTTTCGGTTGACTCATGAGACCCCGGCCGATGGCCACCATCTGCTGTTCACCCCCCGAGAGGGTGCTGGCCCGCTGGTCTTTCCTCTCTTTCAGGGTGGGGAAGATGCTGTAGACGTAATCCATCCGTTTTTCGATTTCTTTCCCGTCATCCGTAAGGTAAGCCCCCAGCCGGAGATTCTTGTAAACGCTCAAACTCGGGAAAAGGCGCCTCCCTTCGGGGACCAGGGAGATCCCCAGGGAGACAATGTCGAAAGCCTGGGTCTTCGTGATGTCCCTGCCCTCGAAGCTAACTGTGCCCAGGGACGGTGTCAGAAGCCCCGCAACCCCCCTCAGGATGGAGGATTTTCCGTTTCCGTTACCACCCACGAGGGCGACGATTTCGCCTTTCTCCACCCGGAAGGTGACATCATGAATGACGGGGATATTTCCGTACTTAAGCTGTATTTTTTCGACGTTTAGCATGATATTTATCACCGAAGTAGGCCTGGATGACCCGGTCGTTATAGACGACCTCGTCCGGTGTGCCTTCCGCGATTTTTTCGCCGTCGTCGAGCACAACCACCTTGTCCGCGATGGGCATGACCCCCTCCATCACGTGTTCCACCAGGATGAGCGTAATGCCGGATTCCCTGAGCTTCAGGACGAGGTCAATGGCTTCCCGGATCTCGTGGATGTTGAGTCCCGCCATCATCTCGTCGAGCAGCAGCACTTTCGGACCTGTCGCCATGGCCCTTGCGACTTCGAGCCGCTTTTGCTCGGAGATGGTGAGCGACGATGCCTTGAGATCCAGTTTTTCCGAGAAGCCGAACAGGGCTGCCACTTCCGAAGCCTTCTCTTCGGCCTTCTTCCGTCCGGGGTTCCGCAGGAAGGCGCCGATCATGATGTTTTCCAGGACCGTCATTTCCCTGAAGATGCGAACGATCTGAAACGTCTGACCGATGCCCATGCGGCAGATGCCATCAGGGGTTTCCCGGGTGATGTCCTTCCCCTCGTAGAGAATTTTCCCTCCGTCCGCGCTGTAGTAGCAGGATATGCAGTTGAAGAGCGTTGTCTTCCCGGCACCATTCGGACCGATAAGGCCGATGATCTTTCCTCTCTCGACGGCAAAGGAGATGTTCGAGTTGGCTATCAGCCCCCCGAATCGTTTTGTCACGTTGTCTATGACCAGGATCTCGTTCATAAAGTTCAATATCCTTGATCTCATCCCTTTCCGGTGAAGAGGGTGAATCGTTCAAACCCTCAGGAGCTGCTCTTCGCGAATATCCCCCAGAGCCCCTGTGGACGAAGGGTAGCCAGCAGGATGATGATCAGCGCGTAGATGATGAGGTCGATGCCCTGACCCTCGCTTCCCAGGTAGACCCTCGTGAATTCCGTGAGCGGTATGAAGATAAAAGCACCGATCACCGGACCGAAAATTTTCCCGAGACCCCCGATGAGCGCGATGATGCACAGGTGGATCGAAAGCCACAGATCGATCGTGTTGGCCGGATGGATGTAGAGAACGTACATGGCGTAGAATGTCCCGCAGACGGATGTCAGGATCGCCGAGAGGATGAAGGCAACGAGCTTGTAATTCTGGATGTTGATGCCCAGGCTCCGAGCACCCTCTGGGTCGTCCTTGATGGCCCGGAAGTAGTATCCAAGCCTGCTTTTTTCCACGGCGTAGCAAACGAGCAGAGCGAAAGCAAGCATCGCAAGAACAATGTAGTAATAGGGAAGCTTCGTCGTATGGAACTGGAAGTTGAAGAAAGACTCTTCCAGGATCGGGATGTAGATGCCCACGGCGGCGCCGGCATATTCCCAGTTGGTGAATAGGATCTGTACGATCTCGCCGACGGCGATCGTGGCAATGGCGAAGTAGTGTCCCCGTAGGCGGAAGCAGGGGTATCCCACGATGACCGCCACGAGGGACGAGAAGAAGCATCCGAGGAGCATGCCGATCCAGGGGTTGATCCCATACTTGGAAAGCAGGATGGCCGTTGTGTAGGCCCCCACGCCGAAGAAAGCGGCGTTTCCGAAGGAAACCTGTCCCGCGTATCCGCCGATGATGTTCCAGCCGATCCCCATGGTCCCGTAAAGCATGATCATGATCAGGAGATGCCTGGGGAAGGGATTTTTAAAAATAAACGGATAAATGACGAGTGCGGCAAAAAAGACCAGCAGTATGACGAGCCCTTTCTTCATAAAGACCTTGATCACTTTCCCATTAACCCCTGCGGCCTGATGAAGACCACAGCGAGATACAGGGCCAGGACGAACATGAATTTGAACGAGGGATCGATGAGATATCCGCTCACGACCTCCACAAGCCCCACGATGATGCCGGCCAGAAAGGCGCCGACAACACTTCCAAAGCCGCCCAGGGCGACGACGACGAAGGCGATGAGGCAGAAAGCGCCGCCCACTTCCGGGAAGACATAAAAGAAAGTGGAGAGCAGCACTCCGGCAATGCCGACAGTTGCGATGCCGATCCCCCAGGAGAGGGCGAACATGCGGTTACTGTTGATGCCCATGAGGCGCGCCGCCTCCTTGTCCTCCGCCACAGCCTCCAGGGCCATCCCCGTCTTTGTATTTTTCAAAAACCAGAGGATAACGCCGTAGCAGAGGATCGCCCCCACGGCGGCGACGAGCTGAGGTCGGCCGATGTATATGCCGGCAAGGTTGATGTTTCCGCTGGCAAGGGTTTCAGGGATCATCCGGTAATCCACCTTCCACAGGAACTGGGCGACGCCCCGCAGGAAGATCAGAAGCCCGAAAGTGACGAAGATCTGCGAGAGCATGGGAGCGTTGATGATGGGTCGGATGGCGATGTAGTAGGTAATAATCCCGATCCCGAACATGATCAGGGTGATGGCTGGAAGGGAATAGAGGGGGTCCATGCCGAAGAGAATAAAAAACCAGTATGAGAAGTACATGGAGATCATGAGGTACTCCCCGTGGGCGAAATTCACGATGTCCATGACGCCGAAGATCATCGTGAGGCCCACGGCGACAAGAGCATAGACGAAACCGATGAGCAGTCCACTCGCTAGGGTTTGAGCAAGGACCCCCTCCATAGACCTGGTTTACCTCCCCTCCCACTTCGGGAACGGCCAGACAATCTGTTTGGTGGCGAGATTGAAAGGCCACACCGTCACGTATTCGCCGTTCTGCACCTGGACGATAATCCCCTTTCCGAGCATGTTCTGGTGCGTCTTGGGGTCGAACTTCACACCGTCCCAGGGCATCACGAGCTGGTCGGCCTTGATGTTCGTCTTCAGGAGCGCTTCCTGGATCTTCGCCGGCTCCGTCGAGCCCGCCCGGTTGATGGCGTCGGCCAGCACGATCATGGCGGTAAAAGCCCGGGAGGAGGTCCCGTCCATGTGTTTCCCCGTCCTCTTCTCAAACATGTCCGCCACGATCTTGATCATGGGTTTCTTCTTGGCCAGATCCTTGGCCCAGACCTCGCGGCTCAGGATGTAGTTGGCGTCCTTGCCGAGGGACTTCACGAACTCGGGATCGATGAACCCGGCGTCGTTGGCCAGGATCGCCTCGGGCGCGAAATTGAGCTCGCGGTAGGTTTTCATGGAGAGAATGGCGTCGGCGATGTAAGCGGTCTGCATCACCACCTTGGGGTTCATGCCTTTCAGCTTCTGAACTTCCGAGGTGAGCTGCGTGCTCTTGGCCGGGTAGAGAACGGTTCCCACCAGTTTGAAGCCGTATTTCTCCGCATACTTCGTCTGGTATTTGACCGAATCCGAGCCGAAGAGGGTGTTTTCAGCAAAGAGGGCGATGGTATTGGCGCCGACCTTCTTTTTCTTGGAGAGATCCCTCAGGAACATGAAAAAGTTTTCGCTGAAGAGACCGTCATGCGGCGTTGTCCGGAAGAACCACTTGAAGCCCCTGTCCGTCAGCGTGGGGGAGGTGGAGCTTTCGTTCACAAAGGGGATTCCGTATCTCTCTGTGGCCTGGCTGGCCGTCGCCGTTACCGAGCTATTGTAACATCCGAGGATGGCAACGACCTTCTCCTGGGTGATCAGCCTCTCCGCCTCGGCCATGCCGACCTCGGGTTTGCCCTGATGGTCGCCGGGGATGATCTTAATCTTCGCCCCCTTCAGCTTCGGAAGACCCTCTCCCTTGGCCAGGGGCATGTTCAGGTTGTAATTGCCGTTGACAATTTCCGCTGCAAGTTTAACCCCTTCCAGAAGGACCTGTCCCGTGCTGGCCAGTGGGCCTGTCAGCGGATAAATGACCCCGATCTTGATCTCCTCCTGGGCATAGGCAAAAGATGCAAAGGATAAAACCAATAAAGAAAGACAAAACATTCGAAAGATTTTTTTCATAACACCCTCCTTTTAGATGTGATGGACGCCGTAGAGCTGAATTGAATTTTGTGAAAACCTTCTACCTCTTTCACGCGAATCCTCGATCACCTGCCCGACCTGCGGGCTGATGTTCTCTACCATACTTTTCGTCACCTTACAATATGACGCATGGGTCCTATTTCGCTTTACGTTGTCTAGAAAAGTACGATGTTTTCTTCCTAACATAGATGAAAATTCTCTTTTTTCGTGATCGGGTGTCAACCCTCAGACGACCCTTTTCAGGGCTTCGATGGCCACTTCGATCTGGTCATCCGTCGGTTCCCGGGTGGTGATTTTCTGAAGCATCAACCCCGGGAAGCTCAGGACTGCGGCCCATGGCCGCTCCCGGTATTTTCCGGTGAACCGGATGATCTCGTAGGAAATTCCGGCGACGACGGGAAGGAGCATCAGCTTGTAAAAAACACGCTGGATAAAGTCGGGTCTACCCAAAAGGGAAAAGACCAGGATGGAGATCACGATCACGACCATCATGAAGCTCGTGCCGCACCGCGGGTGACGGGTTGAAAAGGCCTTGATGTTTTCCAACGTCAGGTCCTGTCCGTTTTCCCAGGCGAAGACCGTCTTGTGCTCGGCCCCGTGGTACATGAAGACCCGCCGCATGTCCGACATGAGGAGGGTGGAGGCCAGGAAACCGAGAAAAATGGAAAGACGGATGCAGCCCTCGATGATGTTCAGGAGGATTGTGCTTCCGATGTAGGCCCGGAGGAGGGCAAAGAGATAGGCGGGGATGACAATGAAAAGAAAGATGGCAAGGGCGATGCCCGTCAGAAGCGAAACCACCGTGTGCCACTTCGGCGGTTTTTCCTCCTCGTACTTCATGGCCACATCGGCCGAGTAGAGAAGGGTCTTGATGCCGATGACCATCATCTCAAAGAGGCTGACAAAACCCCGGATGAACCTCAAACCGAGGAATTTATAACGCCGGGTGAAGGAAACATAAATCTGCTCCCGTATTTCGATGTCCCTGTCAGGCGTCCTCACCGCGACGGCGATTTTATCACCGTGCCTCATCATGACGCCCTCGATGACGGCCTGTCCGCCGACAATGTCTTCCGGGTGAGGTTTGCTGGCCATAACGCCCTTTGAATCCCTTCAACGACCTTTTAATCCGGCATGCTGCCGGTCCATACAATGTTTCCCTTTATTTCTGCAATATGAAATTTGGGCTCTTCAGAAGAGGCGTCCCTGTCAACGCCGGATGGAAGAGGCGAGAAAAAAAGCAAGGGACTGGCAGCAGGCCTGTAACGAAGAGGTAAATAAATTTTGCAGGGACACGAGGCCGGCCGGCGGTCGTATCTTAAGATGCCTTGGGGCTAACGAAAAGGACCTGGGTCTTCCGTGCAGGGAAAAGCTTCAGGAAGCCGGGAAACGCTCTTGATAAGTCATGAAATGAAAACCCCCTCCGGTCCCTATGACCGGAAGGGGTTTTTCCCATTCGGTTTTGACAGCACAGTCCGCGACGTTGCGCGCCGGGCATGATTTCCGGAATCGTTCGAGGCCCCGCCGCCAGGGGAGAGAGCGTTGGGCGTTTTACAGACCGGGACGATGCATTGTGCCGATGGCAGTGGCGTCGGCAACGGTCGTTCCGGCCTTCCCCGTGGAAGTCATATAGAAAGTCGGGGAAGTAAATGTGTAGTTCAGGGTAAAGTCGCCGGCATCTGTGAAAACCGAAGCTAGGATTTGGGCACCTGTCGGCCACGTCGTGTCCTGCAGAAGACGCTGGGCGGCGTACTGGGCTATTCTTGACTTGCCCTCAGCGAGCGCCGTCTGGCCCGCTTTCTTTTTGGCTTCCTCCTGCATGCTGAAGTACTTCGGGATGGCCACAGCGGCCAGGATCCCGAGGATCAGGAGGACCATGATGATCTCGATCAGGGTGAAGCCCTTGTGATTCTTACGTATGAAATGGCTTAACATAACGAACCCCCCCTTTTGTCTTTCGGAATAAAGATAAACTGCGGTCCAGGGAATTACCTAATAGAGAATCGCTTTTATGTCAATAAGCGCCTGGCGTTATTTTTACATACGAAGAAAGTATTAGAAGGATAATTCCCTCTAAGAAAAACGGGCGATGGCAAAAACATCCAGTCATTTCGAAGCCTTGAAACTTTTTCAGTCCCGCAGCCTTTCCTTGTCCTGCCTTTTTATCCCGTCGTTCCGGCAATGAGACTCCCGCCAAAGGAAAATCAGTGTAGAAATGAACCGGCGGTGAGCGGACCTTGAATGATGGGACCGGTAAAAATGACCGCCAGGTATTTATTCAGGGACAAACCTCACACGCTTTCCATCGATCTCGAGGGTCGTCTTGGAGTAGGTGCACTTGTGGATGATCTTGCCGTCCTTGAAGTGCATCACGTCGACACCGCGCCGGTGCTCCGGCTTTCCCTGGTATCCCTTTTCGATGGATGGCCAGTCCAGGGACCACTGGAAGAGGACCTTCTGTGCTTCTTCGTCGACGAAGAGATCCTCCGTGTTGAACCGGAAACCCCCGTGGTTCCTGAACCATGGCTCCCAGGCGTTTTTGAGGGCCCCGGCACCCCTGATCTTTGCCCCCGTCCAGTTCTCGAAAACGATGTCGTCGTGGAAGAGCGCGGCGACTCTATCGATATCGTGCTCGTTCCACGCCTCGTTCCATCGGGTCAGCACATCAACGATCTGCCTCTTTGTCAGCATCCCCACTACCCCGTCTCACGCGATTTTACATGTAAATTAGCACATTTTCGCCCGGGAATAAAATGATATAATGGTCCGAGTTTTTAATATTTGAAATATTTGGGGGAAAATGCTAAGTTACAAAAACTTAAACACGTCAGCGGCAATTTAACCAGTCACCGCCTATTAAAACTCAATTTAGTACAAACTGCTTCCAACGGACGGAACTCTGTGACAAGACAGATGATACACCCTATGTCTGAGCAAATGCTGTATTGGAGCAGGGTCTGATTGACGGCCTTTGCCGGAAGGTTGAGGGCCGATGGATTCAAATTTCGACACAGGTCCTCACCGGGACCGGGACGGCAGAAGTTGCAGAAGCTCCGAGCGGGCCTGTCAGGGCCGGCAGCGAAGAGGGAAAGGATGACCGGCAGTGTGCCGGCATCAAATGTCTGGATAGTTAAACTGATGGGAGGTGTGTTTATGGTCAAGAAATGTTTGAAGGTAACCCTATTGATCATTGCAGTAGTGGTGCTCATTGGCTGCGCGACGAAGAAGGCCTACATGCCCGTTGACGTATCGTCGAATGCGAAGGCGGCAGGTCTCGTGCAATGTACGGACAATGCTGTCTTTGTTTTGGACAAATCGGATTCGATGAATCCCTGGTACGACAGGGCCTCCAAGCTGGACATCGCCAAGCAGACCACAAGAGAGATGGCCCAGACGATCCCCGCGGGTGTAAAGAAGAGCCCGACCATTCGGCTCTTCGGCTCCGAGTATGTGGCGGGGAGTGATTCAAGCTGGCTGGTCACCGGCGCGGATTTCCAGAAGACCATGGACAACGTCGGCAGCAAGGGACTGGGGAGGACCCCCATGGCCAAGGCACTGGCGGGAGCCGGTGACGATGTGAAGGGGTTGAGCGGCAAATCGGCGATCATCCTCGTGAGTGATTTCGAACATGTCAAAGATGCGGGCGGAGAGATAGACGACCTCAATCCGAAGCTTGTCCTGGAAGCCGCTGCCAAGCTCAAGGCGGACTACGGCGACAGGGTGTGCATCTATCCCGTCCAGGTCGAGAAGGATGTTGAGGGCAAGAATCTTGCGGATCAGATTGTCGCGAACGTTGGGTGCGGTTTCGCGGAGAATGCCGACAACCTGCAGACGCCGGCGGCCATGGCGGCTTACGTGCAGAAGGTCTTCTTCTGTCCCCCCCCCGCAGGGGCTGCAGAGAAAGCGGCTGTGGTACCGCCTGTGGTACCGCCTCCTCCGCCTGCGGAAGTCAGCAAGCTCGACGCCGTCTACTTTGGTTACGACAAGTACGACCTGAATCCCGCGGCGCGCGAGACGCTAAAGAAGAATGCCGATTGGCTCTCGAATAACAAGGACAAGAAGGTTGTTGTCGAGGGGAACTGCGACGAGCGTGGAACCAACGAGTACAACATGGCTCTCGGCCAGAGAAGGGCTGATGCCGCAGCCAAGTATCTCAAGAGCCTGGGAGTCGGCGCAGGGCGGATCTCGCCGATCAGCTACGGCGAGGACCGTCCCCTTTGCAAGGAGTCGAACGAGGCCTGCTGGTCCAAGAACAGAAGGGGTGACTTCATCATCAAGTGAGAGTTCCTGACCAGATCGGATTAACCGGAAAGCCTCACGGTTCAGGCCGTGGGGCTTTCCTTCTTAATGATTTCTTTACGGGTGTCTCTCCCCGGGGCATTCTAAGGCATGCTGCAGCGTATCGATGATGGTGATCTGCAGGGATGATGATTCGAATGCTTGAACTGAATACCGGACACTTCAGGTTCGCGAGGGATGCATGAAAAAGACAGGGCTTATTTTATTGATCCTTGTCGTATTTGTTTTCGCCGGTTGCGTGATGCTCAAGTACCCTGAGCCAGGCGAACCCCTGGGCAAACTGGGTGACAGGGCCCTTGTCTACGGCAAGATCAAGGTCAAGGAAAGGGGCAAAGAATTCAAGCCCTGGAGCTCCAATCTTCTCGACGTTCTTGCCACCTTCGGCAAGCCCAATGTCGATCTTTCCATCTTCTGGGTCGAAGCCGGTGCGCGGGGCTTTTCCGTGACCATCGAGGGTGACGGTCATTTCTACTGGATCGTTCCGAGAGGGACCTATCTCATCTACCATACCTATCTGGATCCCCTCCCGAACAACGAAGCCTTTGCGGCTTTCCAGATACCTGCCAGGGGGGATGCCGTCTATGCCGGGACGCTGATCGTGCACGTCGAATCGGAGTACGAGTCATCGAGTGAAGAAATCGGTTTCCGTGTCATAGAAGTGGAGATCGAGGATGCATTCGAGGAGGAGTTAAAGATCCTTCGCAAGAGGCATCCCGGTCTTTCACTGGAGGTCACAAAGATCCTGGCGAGATATGACCCCTTCTTCCTCAACCTTTTTAAAGACTACGACCGTTATCAATGCGAGAAGATCCTGAACCGTAGCGGCCTGTTTTTGTTGACCTACGGGTGGTCTCACTGAGCGCTTGCGGAGAACCTCCCCATCCCCGTTCTGACGGGCTCTCAGACCCCTCCGGATGAGATCCGCCTTCCCCTGATATTCCGTTTCACAACACTTGACACGGATCCCGCTTTTCTATATGTCCATGATGTCCCAGAAATATTTCTGCGAACGGGTATCTAAGTCTTTTTTTCAATCAGCGATCGAGCGGGATTCTGGATAGCAAAGTCAGACGCGTTTTTGGTAACCGCCCTTCGCGAAGCGAAACGCCCGCAGCGCAAACTGTTTGAGCCCGTAGGGCGAGTTTTTGCGTCTGCAGTTGAGCAAGCGTTAGAGCGGTCTAAAAACCGTCTATTCGCGGAGAAGAATCCTGCTCAAGTGCCTTTGTGCAACAGCCCGTCTATATTTGATCGGCAGTGATGGAGAGAAGACCCCATGGAACGTGAACAGCACGATGGCCGTAAGGTTGTTTTGATTGACGGATGCCGGATCCCCTTCCTGCGATCCGGTTCAGGCTATAGGGACCTGACGTCCTATGATCTGGGCAGACTGGCGTTGAAAGCCCTTCTGGACAGGACGCAGATCGAACCGGGCAGGGTCGACCGCGTCATCATGGGCACGGTGATCGCCCGTCTTGCCACCAGCAACGTGGCCCGTGAATCCGCCCTGGCCGCCGGCTTCCCCCCTCATGTCCCGGCTTATACGGTGACCCTCGCCTGCATTTCCGCGAACGTGGCCATCACCAGCGGCACCGACCTCATCCGCACGGGTCAGGCCGATATCGTCGTTGCGGGTGGCACTGAAAGCATGTCCGACATCCCCATCTGCTACCGGAAACCCGTCCGCCGGAAGCTGCTCGAAGCCCAGAGATACAAAGGCCCCATGGATTTTCTAGAGTTTCCCAAGGGGATCGGCCTGAAAGATCTTCTTCCGGAGATCCCGTCCATTGCCGAGTTTTCCACGGGGAGGGCGATGGGAGAAGATTGCGACAGATTGGCGGCGCGCCTCGGGATCAGCCGGGAGGCACAGGACGAATATGCCCTGCGGTCCCACCTTGCAGCGAGCAGGGCGACAACGGAAGGGGTGCTCAGGGGCGAGATCGAGCCGGTGCGGGTTCCGCCTGATTTTCAGTCCATCGCCGTGGACAACGGTTTCCGGGCCGACACGTCCCTTGAAAAATTAAAGAGCCTGAAGCCCGCCTTCGTGAAGAAATACGGGACGGTGACGGCGGGGAATTCATCTTTCCTGACAGATGGAGCCGCCGCGACACTTCTCATGGCGGAGGATGCTGCACGGGCACTCGGATATAAACCGAAGGCCCGGATCCGCGCCTATGCCTACTCGGCTCAGGACCCGGGAGAAGAGCTTCTGCTCGGTCCCGCCTATGCAACCCCGAAGGCACTGGACGCAGCCGGCCTCGGGCTTTCCGATATCGATGTCTTCGAGTTCCACGAGGCCTTTGCGGGGCAGATCCTGGCCAATATACAGTGCCTTGCTTCGGAGTCTTTTGCGCGGGAGAAGCTGGGTCGCGCGGGACGGATGGGAGACATTCCCATGGAAAAGTTCAATAGCCTGGGTGGATCCCTGTCGCTGGGCCACCCCTTCGGTGCCACCGGTGCGCGACTGGTCACCACGGCGGCCAACCGGCTGATCCGGGAGAACGGGACCTTCGCCCTTGTGGCCGCCTGCGCGGCCGGAGCGATGGGGAATGCGATCGTCCTGGAGCGGTGGAAGGATCATTGATGCCTGCTGCAGTCGAGGTCATCGTTCCCATATCTTGACCATCACGGGAGGAATTCTTCTATGACATACGCTCAAGTTGAACTGCGGGACGGTGTGGCCGTCATCTGGCTCGATCAGCCCGGAGAGAAGGTGAACAAGATCTCACTGGATCTGCTGGACGGGTTCTCAGAAATTCTCCACCGGATCGAATCTGACCCTGCCGTGAAAGGCGTTGTCCTGATCAGCCGCAAGGCGGATAACTTCATCGCCGGCGCGGATCTGGATCAATTTCGGCAGGCGAGGGATCCGGATCCGGTGGAAGCGCTCAGCCGCGACGGCCACGTGATCTTGAACCGGATGACCGCTTTCCCCAAACCGATTGTTGCGGCGATTCACGGGGCCACTTTCGGCGGCGGCCTCGAAGTAGCCCTCGCCTGTCATTACCGGATCGCCACCGACGACCCGCGGACGGTGATGGCCCTGCCCGAGGTCAGGCTGGGGCTTCTGCCCGCCGGAGGCGGGACCCAGCGCCTTCCCCGCCTCGTGGGCCTGCAGAACGCCTTGGATATGATGCTGACGGGAAAAAACATCTATCCCCGCCAGGCGAAGAAAATGGGGCTCGTGGATGATGTCGTCAATCCTTATGCGCTCTTGCATGCCGCGAAGACAGCGGCCCTGGGGCTAGCCGAAGAACCCCTCGAGCGCAAGAAGAAGCGGACCCTGCTGGCAGGACTCCTGGAGAGTACGCCTTTCAGCCGAAGGCTTGTTTACAAAAAGGCGAGGCAGATGGTCCAGAAGACGACCCGGGGCAATTACCCGGCGCCTTTCAGGATCATCGACTGCGTCGAGGCCGGACTCGAAAGAGGCCTCGCAGAGGGGGAGAAGATGGAGGAGAAGACCTTCGGAGATCTTGCCATGACGCCTCAGTCACGGGAGCTGATCCAGATCTTCTTCGGGATGACCGCCCTCAAGAAAAACCCTCTCAGGGAACAGGTTCGTCCGGTCAGGAAGATAGGGATCCTCGGCGCCGGTCTCATGGGGTCGGGTATCGCAAGTGTGAGCGCCGCAAACGACATGGATGTCCTTCTTAGGGATGTGAGCCCCGAAGCCCTCGGTCGTGGTGAGAAGGCCCTCTGGCGGGAACTGGATGAAAAGGTCCGGAAACGAATCCTCACCCCTTTCCAGAGGGACCGGGTCTTCAGCCGGATCTCCGGCCAGGAAGGTTACCGGGGCTTTGAAAAAGCCGACCTGATCATCGAGGCGGTCTTCGAGGATCTGGACCTCAAGAAGAAGATCCTCCGGGAGGTGGAAGCGGTCATCAAAGAGGATGCGATCTTCGCGAGCAACACATCCTCCCTTCCCATCACGAGTATTGCGGAAGCCTCTGCCCGTCCGGACCAGGTGATCGGGATGCATTACTTCTCCCCCGTTCCCAAGATGCCGCTTCTGGAGATCATTGTAACGGCGAAGACCGCGCCCTGGGTGACGGCAACGGCCGTCGACACGGGTATCCGCCAGGGGAAGACAGTGATCGTGGTGAACGACGGGCCGGGCTTCTACACCACCCGGATCCTCGCCCCGCTTCTCAACGAGACCCTCGTGCTTTTGAATGAGGGGGCCGATATCGAGGACGTCGATGGGGCGATGCGCCAGTTCGGTTATCCCGTGGGCCCCATCACCCTGCTCGATGAGGTGGGGATCGATGTGGGGGTTCATGTTTTGAGAATCCTCGGTCCCCTCTTTGAGCGGCGCGGCATTCAGCCGGATGAATCCATGGAGGTTCTCTTCAAGGCCGGGTACAGGGGACGCAAGAACAACAGGGGGTTTTACCGCTATGACCCCTCCGGCGGGGGGAGGAAAAAAGACGTCAATGAAGAGGTGTACGCTTTCTTCGGCGGTTCGAAACGGGTGAGTATCGGCGAGGCGGAGATACAGAAAAGGTTATCCCTCGTCATGACGAATGAGGCAGCCTACTGTCTCCAGGAAGGTATCCTGAACTCGCCGCGCGACGGCGACATCGGGGCCGTCTTTGGCCTCGGGTTCCCGCCTTTTCTGGGAGGGCCTTTCCGCCACATCGATCGGCTCGGTCCCCGGAAGGTGCTTGCCATGATGGAGGATCTCGAGAACATCCATGGCAACCGTTTCAAGCCCGCGGGGATCCTCCGCGACATGGCCACGGAGAACAAGCGCTTCTACGATGGCTGAGATGTGATTCACTGAACCTGGCCTTTCAACAGATTGAGAGGGATCGTCATGGCATCAAAAAACTTCATCCAGGTCCTGCTCCATAATTTTACTGAATACGCCGATGCTCCGGCCATGATGTTCAAAAGGCAGGGGGACTATGTGACGATTTCATATCGTGATCTAGAAGGCATCGCGCTTCGCGTTGCCTCCAACCTGATCAGGGTGGGCCTCAAGCCCCGGGACCGCATCGCCATCCTGTCGCAGAACCGTCCCGAGTGGGCCTACGCTGACCTGGGGTCTCTCCTTGCCGGCGCCATCACCTCAGCCATTTACGCCACCTCGCTGCCCGAGGAGGCGGCTTTTATCATTCGGGATCTGGAGGCGTCCATCCTTTTCGTCGAGGACGCCTCCCAGCTCAAAAAGATCCTCGAGATCCGGGACAGGATCCCCACGGTCAAAAAGGTCTTCGTTTTTGAGGAGGCCTTCGAAAACCCCGACCCCTCCTGGATCCGGCCCTTCTCCTCGCTTTTACAAGGCGGCGAACCGATACCGGAGGTCCGGGCGAAGGTGGCCGGTATGGTCGATGCCATCGAGGGCGGCGACATCATGTGTATCATCTACACGAGCGGCACGACGGGGAATCCCAAAGGTGTTGTCCTCACACAAAACAACTACCTTCAGACCTCCGCTATCCTCGTCGAGGGGATGGGGATGGATGTCATCAGCCGGCTGCACCGGAACATCAGCTTTCTTCCCCTGGCCCACGCCTTCGAACGCTTCGCCGGGTACTATCTGCTGCTCTACCTGGGCTGCTGTATCGGCTACGCGGAGAGTCTCGAGACCCTCGTGCAGAATCTCCGGGAAATCCGGCCGCAGTTCATGGTTGCCGTACCGCGGGTTTTCGAGAAGATCCATGCCCGCATGACCCAGAATGTCCGAACGTCCTCACTTCCGAAGAAGATGATCTTTCACTGGGCCATGAAGGTCGGGAAGGAGGCCAGTCGCTATCAATCGGCCCACCGGCCGCTGCCCGCCGGGCTCCGCCTCCGCCATAAACTGGCCGAGGCACTCGTTTTCAAGAAGGTGAAGGAGGCTTTCGGCGGCGATCTCGAATTCTGCGTCTCCGGCGGGGCGCCCCTGAGCAGAGAGATCGCGGAATTTTTCCATGCCATGGACATCCTGATCCTGGAGGGCTGGGGCGCCACCGAGGCCACCACACCCTCCACGCTCAACAACCCCCGGGAATACCGCTTCGGAACCGTGGGTAAGCCCCTTCCGAGGGTCCAGGTGCGAGTGGCCGACGACGGGGAACTGGAAGTGCAAGGGCCGAACGTCTTCAAGGAATACTGGAAAAATCCCGAGGATACGAAGGCCACCTTCACCCCCGATGGTTACTACCGGACGGGCGACATCGGCGTCATTGACGAAAACGGCTGGGTGACCATTACGGATCGCAAGAAACAGCTTATCATCACCTCCGGCGGGAAGAACATCGCGCCGGCGCCCATTGAGCATTTCCTTCTCGGCGGCCGTCACATCGAATCGGCCTATGTCCACGGCGACCGGCGGCACTACGTGACGGCGCTTCTCGTGCTAGATCAGAACGCCGTCACCGCAACGGCGATACATCTCGGGGTTCCGGACCTGCCCTGGGAGGAGTTGATCGGGCATCCCGTGATCCTCGAGAAAGTGCAGAAAGAGGTGGACCGGGCCAACGATCAGCTTCCCCGGTACATGCAGGTCAAGTATTTCCGGATCCTCCCGAAACCTTTTACGATAGAAAGCGGCGAGCTGACGCCGACGATGAAGCTGAAGAGAGGTGTCGTGGCCGCCAGGTATAAAGACCTGCTGGATGGGATGTATATTGAGGAGGCTAAGGGCTAAAGGCTAAAGGCGAAGGGCGAAGGGCAAAAGGCCTGACGCCCAATGCCTTTATGGGAGGTTTCATGAAATCGCTTTACTTCAGTTCGGAGCACGAGACATTCAGGGGCACCGTGCGGCAGTTTGTCGAAAAGGAGGTCGCACCGCACGCCGATACCTGGGAGAAAGAGCAGCGCATCCCCAGGGCCATCTGGAAACGGATGGGGGAACTGGGCTTGCTCGGCATCAACCATCCCGAGGCGTATGGCGGGACCGCGGCGGATTTTTTCTATTCCGTCGTGTTCCTCGAGGAGCTCAACCGATCCACCATGGGCGGTTTTTCAGCGGCGGTCAGTGTTCATGAGTTCATGGCGACAGAGTATATCGCCCGGTTCGGCAGTGAAGAACTGAAACGGAAGTTTCTCGTCCCCTCCATCGCGGGGGAAAAAATCGGGGCTCTGGCCATCACGGAGCCGAATACCGGATCAGACGTGGCGGCCATACGGACACAGGCCGTCCGGCTCGGCGATCACTATGTCCTGAACGGGTCAAAAACCTTCATCACCAACGGGGTTTTTGGCGATTTCGTCCTGGTCGCGGCGAAAACGGACCCAGGGGCCGGGGTGGGCGGCATCAGTCTTATCCTGGTGGATCGCGACTCACCGGGCTTCACGGCTCGACAGCTTCACAAGATCGGCTGGCACTGCTCCGATACAGGGGAGCTTTCTTTCGAGGATGTTCGCGTTCCGATATCCCACCTCATCGGCGAGGAGAACAAGGGTTTTTATTACATCATGGAGTGCTTCCAGCTCGAACGCCTGGTGAGCGCTGTTCTCTATGTGAGCGGTGCCGGGCTCTGTCTGGAGACCACCCTGAAATACATTACGGAGCGGGAGGCCTTTAACCGGCCCCTGTCGAAATTTCAGGTCATTCGTCACACCCTGGCCGATCTCAAGGCCGAGCTGGAAGCCGTGCGTCAGCTGACGTATTACACCTGCTGGCTCCACAGCCGGAAAGAGCAGGCCGTCGAGTATTGCTCCATGGCAAAGCTCCTTTCCACGGAGCTCATGAAGAAAATGGCCGATACCTGCCTCCAGTTCCACGGCGGCTACGGTTACATGGACGAGTATCTCATGTCCCGCATCTACCGGGACGCTCGGGTGGGCACGATCGTGGGCGGCACATCGGAGATCATGCGCGAGATCATCGCCCGCCTGATGATCGATCAGGTCCGTTACGGAGCCGTTCAGGAGAAAGCAGCTTCCCCGCCCGCGCTGGCAAAGCCCATTCAGCAGCGGGAAGAGCCCGAGAGGCCGGAACCCGTCAGGGTGATACCGACCACAGCCGCTGAGATTCTGAAAAGCCTGCCGGAGCGTTTCCTCAGCGAGAAGGCTGGCAGCTGGGAAACCGTTTTTCATTTCGATCTTTCGGGTCCCGAGGGCGGGCAGTTCACCGTCACGATCAAGGGGGGATCCTGCACCGTCGAGGCCGGTTTGAAGGGAAATCCGGAGTGCGTCGTCAGGACGTCAGACAAGCTCTACCAGGATATTGAGCTGGGGAAGGCGAATGCCGAGGTTGCCTTGATGACGGGAAAGATCAAGGTCAGCGACCTGGTCGAGATGATGAAATTCATCAAATCGTTCAGAAGGCTCCCGAGGGCGTGACCGGAGGCGTCTTTCTGATTCCCGAATAAAAAAACCCGCTTGCCCCATCGGGCCTGTTTTCAGCGCAGGCCATCGCCGCCAGCCTTCGATCCGTCTGTCGCGGAAATGAGCTCGAAGACGAAGCTGCCGACGGCCACCTTGGTCTGGATTTTCACGGGCAGTTTTTTTTCGTCCGCCGTATACCAGATTTTCATGTCGGGCTCTCTCTCTTTTCCGAAGACTTTGTCCAATCGCTCCATCACGGGTATCACCAGGTAAGTATCGTAGGACTTACCATCAATCACCAGCTTCTCCCGCCTGTCCACTCTCGCTTTCGTCGCAATCAATTTTTTGCCGTCGGTGACAGGAATTTCCAGGACATCTCCCTCTTTCAGCTTGTGCAGGCGTATGACGAAAAAAAGTGAAAGCGGGTCGAAGGTGCCGGCCTTGATGGAAACGGGTTTCTCGGCCTGACCAAAACTCGTGTAGGTTGCCGTCATCTTTGCCCAGTCGAATGTGACCACGACGTCCCGGGGGTGTTCCCCCGTGCTTTTTTTGGAGTAATGGAGCGTCCGGGACATGTGGATATCAGGATACGAGTCCTGCCGCTCGCGGATCTTGTAGATGAGATCAAGGGCGGCGTTTGTTCTTGTTTCCAT
Organism: Deltaproteobacteria bacterium; assembly: GCA_026388445.1. Classification (GTDB taxonomy): domain Bacteria; phylum Desulfobacterota; class Syntrophia; order Syntrophales; family UBA2192; genus JAPLJU01. Next base: position 5,914 of record JAPLJU010000184.1, on the reverse strand, counting down.
CATGAAGTGATACGTCCGGACGCCGTTGTAGGTCCTGAAGGGCAGGACTTCGATGGCAGCGTCACCGGCCGTAATCATGCCCCAGGAGGCCCGGTAAATGAATTTTTCCCCCGGCCGGAAAGGCACCTCTTGCGTTGCAGCCGTCGTACTGCAGGGGCTGAGAGATAGAGCGATGGTCGTGAGAAGAAGCGCTGCGAAAATTTTTGGAGAGCGGCTCAAGCCGGAAAGACAGGACGATCCGTTCGTAGGCTGGCGCAAATGGTTTCTATGCTTGGATTCCATGCCCTTCACTTTCATCCCGGGAAGCATCCGGTCAATGATGGATTATGGCGGTGCACCCCGTGAGGTCGAGCAATTTTTTTGACACAATTTCGATACAGGGTTTATTGCATTAACTATCTAATATTTCTAGTTAATTTTGGTTTAAGATGTAAACTTCAAAGGTCCGAAAGTCAAGCAAAAAGCGTAATGCTGTCTTTCGTCAATTTTTTAACATCTCACGTTACGTGTGAGTCGCCCGCCCGGTCCTGCCACAGAGGGGGGAAAAGTGCTTTGAATTGTTCTGTTTCGCCCCCAACTCGGTGACCTGTCGATCGTGCCCGATCTTTTTTATTAAGTGCAATTAGATGGCATAGTTAGTGCTTAATAAGCCACCAAGATCAGATCATCTCTATCATGGACTGCACACCGATCAGAAACGCCCCCGATGGTCATACGGCGGGGGATGGATAAAGCGATATTCGAGGAGGAATTCGGGGCAGGCCATGTTTAAAGGGGGGCAACTTCGATGGGGGTGAGCGAGCAAACCAAGATTCGTGAAGTCGTTGGTTTAAACGACCCTGTCAAATCCATGTTACCCGGGTTAAAGACGGCCTGGCAATACCTGGTGAAGGTCTGGCTCAACGTGGTCACCGGCGGGCTGGACGAAAACCCGGACATCGAAGTCGCCCGCAGAATCATCGTCGTCAACGTCGTCGCCATCACCGGTGTCCTCGCGCTGATCACCCTGGGAACCCTCGCCCGTATTCAGGAAAACTTCCTTCTTTCATGGCTGGATTACATTGCCGCCGCCGCCCTTTTCCTGACGGTTCTCTACTTCCGCATAACAAAAAATTTCAAGGCCACCTCGTATTTCGGGATTGGCCTGATCATGCTTCTCTTTTATTACCTGCTCTTCACCGGGGGGGTAAACCATTCGGCCCATGTCTGGTATTTCACTTTTCCCCTGATTGCCACTTTCATCCTCGGCGCGACGGAGGGCCTGATCGCGACGTTCATCCTGTTTATCCCGGCCCTCATGTTCTTCGGCATCAAGGATCCCCCGAGCATGTTCGCGACGTATTCCATGGATTTCAAACTGCGCTTTATCCCGTCCTTTCTCGTGATTGCCGTCTTTGCGTATCTGTTCGAAAGCACGAGAGAAAGGGCCCAGCAGAAACTGGAGAAGGTAAATGCCGAGTTGAACATTACGGTCTCTGTGTTGAAAGAGACCGACGACAAGCTGCGAAGGGCCGGCGAGGAACTGGAGAGGCGCGTGATCGAGCGGACGGAGCAGCTCTACATGGCCATCATGCAGCTGGAAACGGAGATGGCGGAGCGCAAACGGTCCGAGGAAGCCCTGAGAGAAAGCGAAGGGAAGCTGAACGCTATCCTTTATTCCATCAGCGACTACATGGTCATGGTGGATCAAGATTTAAAGATTATCTGGAGCAACGAGAAGGCGAAGGAAGCATTCAACATCGGCTGCAACGGGGAAAAATGTTACGAGGTTTTGTGCGGCAGGGACCGGCCCTGCGGGACAGAACCCTGTTACGCGGTCAAGACGTTCCAGGACGGAAACATCCACGAGGACGAGGCCATCCTGATCAACCGGATGGGTCAGGTTCTCGATTGCCACTGCGTTGCGAACGTGGCCTTGAGGGATGGCGAGGATAAGCCTTCCGCCGTCTTGAAGGTTCTGCGGGACATTACGGAAAAGAAACAAACGGAGCGCGAAAAGAAATCCCTGGAGGAGAGGCTCAGACGTTCGGAGAAAATGGAGGCGATCGGCACCCTCGCCGGGGGTGTGGCCCATGATCTCAATAACATCCTGGGTGCCATCGTCGGTTATCCCGAATTGCTCCTGATGGAATTACCGGAAGTGAGCCCCCTGAGGAAAGGCATTTCGGCCATCCAGAAGTCGGGCGAGAAAGCCGCGGCGATTGTCCAGGATATGTTGACCCTCGCGAGAAGGGGTGTGGCGGTGATGGAGCCGGTCAGCTTCAACGACATCATCCGGGACTACCTGCGGAGCCCCGAACTTGAAAAATTGAGGTCCTTCCATCCCAACATCAGGATTGAAGGTCACCTCGACGAAGAACTCCTCCCCATGCTCGGCTCCCCGGTGCATCTGTCCAAGATCGTGATGAATCTTGTTTCGAATGCCGCCGAGGCCATGCCGCGGGGAGGGATGATCAAGATTGAAACTACGAACCGATACGTGGACACCTCTATTCAGGGGTATGACCAGGTTTCCGAAGGTGAATACATCGTCATCAGAATCACCGACACGGGTATCGGCATCGCACCGAAGGACATCAGCAAGGTATTTGAACCCTTCTACACGAAGAAGGTGATGGGAAGGAGCGGTACGGGCCTGGGCATGGCCGTTGTCTGGGGAACGGTGAAAGACCACAGCGGCTACATCGACATCCAGAGCGAAGAAGGCAGGGGCACCACCATCACCATTTACTTCCCTGTCAACCGGCAGTCGGCGAGCAAGGAGGAGAGGAAGATTTATATCGAAAATTTCCTGGCCCAGGGAGAGACTGTGCTGGTCGTCGATGACGTGGCAGAACAGAGGGAAATTGCATCCGTCATGTTGAAGAAGCTGGGCTACAACATCAGCGCGATGTCCAGCGGGGAGGAAGCGGTTGAATACCTGAGAGACAACTCCGCAAATCTTGTGATCCTGGACATGATCATGGATCCCGGCATCGACGGCCTCGAGACGTATAAAAAAATCACCGAGCGACATCCGGAACAGAAGGCGATTATCGTCAGCGGATTTGCTGAAACAGAACGGGTCAAGGAGGCCCAGCGATTGGGCGCGGGGCAGTATATCAAGAAGCCCTACACGTTGGAGAAGATTGCCGTTGCCGTGAGGACGGAACTGGATAACGGAGCACGCCAGCCTGTCAAGGCTGCTTGAAATCTTGCACCTCTAAAGGACCGGAAGTGCCTTTGATCGAAAGTTCGCTACTACACTGATGGAGAAGTCTCTATGGGGAAAAAGGAAATATTAACGAAGGCTGAAATCCACCACTTCGGCGTCGAGATTGTCCACAGCCAGATGCAGCGTGACGGGTTCGAAATTCTCGGCGTGAACCCTGCGATGACGGTTACCCCGCAGATCGTCGCCCGGGAAAAAGGCCAGTTGTGCTTCGTCATCGTCCGGACGGATTTTTACCCGAATCGGGGGAGCCTGGCCAGTGACCAGGAATTCTTTTACAACCTGGAGCATGCCGAGAAAAACAACGCCCTGTGTTATTTCGCCGGTGTCAGGCTCTGCAATACAGCCGCGGCGGATGCGGGTGATGAAGAGGGGATGAGCCTTCCGGTCAAGGGTGCTGATTTTTACGTGGAATATGAAGGCCTGAAGATCATGACGACGGTGGACCGGATGCAGGTAAGGGATGGTCAGGGTGTGATGACGCCGAACGAGGCGGAAGTCAAACCGACACCGAAGAGAAACATCCCAGAAACGATCAGGAGTGCTGCATCTCAGAAATGATCAAGGGTTGGAACGTTAAGGCGTTAACCACACTCTTCAACCAAGATCGCAAAAAAGCCGAGTTCTTTTGATTTCTGGTTGAATTCCTCCTGCTGAAGGTCGGCGCGGCCTGTTTCGGCAACGACCATGGATTCCTGGACGCACCCCGGGATCCAGTAGTCCCTGTACCCGGGCAGTGGAGGTTTGAAGGTGACCCCGGGACGACCGACCGCAACCTTGTAAAATTTGTTTCCATTCGGCGGAACGGTGATCCGGGGATGCGCGTCATCCACGAGGATCGCCGATTTTTTTAGGTTCTCGTAATAAGGGATTACGTCGTTGCCTCTGGGTGTCTGAACGACAACCAGGTCCGCCGTTCTCAGCATGTCAAAATCGTCGTTGTCTATGATCACCCGGCCATCGACCTTGTGTATGCTTATCCCCTTCGCGTTATAACCCAGGTCTGTCAGGTTCTGGATGATCGCCTCCCCTATTTCACCGACCCCGAGTATGGCGACGGTTGTCAGGTCCTTCGGGAGATGGTGTTTCTCGGAGATTCTCTCCACGGTCTCTATGACAGAGAACACCCTGCCCCTCAATCCGTATACAAAAGGCTCCTGGTAGGGGTAGTGGGATTTGAAGTATCGCGGTCCCTGGCCCGCGATGGCGATGGTTTTCGCCCCCGTAACCTTGCGGGCGAATTCCAGGCGTCTCATGATTTTTCCCACGAGCTTTTTGTCGGCCTTGATCTGCTCTATCGTGTTCGGCAATGCGAGGACCAGGCCGCGGCCGTAACCGTTTCCGCTGGTGATCACGCCGGCGATAAAGGGTTTTCCCGAGATGTATTTGGTGAGCACTTTTCTGAAGCCGGGAAGAGCGTATCCCTCCAAGTCTTGGACGGATCCTGGATATATCGTGAAGAGGGTGTTGATCTTAAACGTCCGGCTGACCGCGAGGAAGATGAAGATGGGCCATCGCAGCATCATGGACAGGAAAGCAAGGAACTGCCTCTTGAGGTTTCTCTGGTAGATGGAGACCACCTCCCTTAAAAAACCTTGACCTCAGATTGGCAGGAAAAGGAAGGGCAAAGGGTATGAACAAAGAAGTCAATCCGTGAAGGACACGCTATTCGGGCCCACCCTCCTCCAAGGTCCTTATTCCTTTCAGAATTTTGTTTGATTTGTCAAGACTTTTTTATGGGGGGTCATTTTTTAGTTTCAATGGTTGCATCTGTGAGGGGGTAAAACAGGATCACTGTGAGGACTTTCGTCACTTTGTTTTAAAAAAACCGCGCCATTGGGCGCGGTTTTTTTGCTGGCTACGCTTTCTCTGCTCCAGTCTTGTAAGCCTTGCCTAGAGCCGCTTTCCGTATTTCTTCAGGTACGCCTCCCGGGCCTGCTTGATCCAGTTTTCCCGCCTGATGCGATCTTTGAAGGCGGTGAGTTTTGCTGAAACCCTGTCGATATCAGCCTTGGACCATTTCGCGATCTGTCGGTAAGTCCGGACCCCGAGCCCGTTCAGCGTCCTCTCGATAACCGGCCCGATCCCGCTGATCGTCTTCAGGTCGTCTTTGGCTCCGGTTTTTTTCGCCGGCTTCTTGGACGCTGCGGGTTTTGACGCCCTTGGGGTCCGGGCCTTCGTTGGGCGTTTGAGCTTTTCGATCTCCCTTTTGAGTTTCGTCATCTCCGCTTCCTTCGCGCTCATGGTCGAACGAAGACGGACCTCAAGCGTCTTGAGCACCTTGTCATCTTCGATGACCCGGTTCTCGAGCGGCGCGAGTTCAAGGACCCGCTGTTTCAACTCCGTGATCAGGGCATCTTTCTCCCGGGTCGCCGCCACATGACTTTTTTCCTGTTCCTGTACTCGCCTGCTTCGATTCTCCAGCTGGAGGAGGGCGGGTTCCAGATCGCCGACGCGGTTTTTCAGAGCGGTTATTTCCACATCCTTTTCAGTGACGGCTTTTTGCAGGCGGCTGTCCATCTCGCCGAGGCGTTTTTTAAGCGCGTCGATCTGCTCGTCTTTTTCGCGGGTGATAGCCTTGAGGCTCATGTCGAGTTCCCTGAGCATGCCGTCTTTGTCTTCGAGCTGTTCCAGCAGGGGTTCGAGCTCGGTGATACGCTTCTCCAGGATCGTGATCTGCCCGTCTTTCTCGCGGACCGCGGA
>JAPLJU010000132.1 GCA_026388445.1 Deltaproteobacteria bacterium | reverse complement strand
GCGGCCCTGTTACAGTACTTGGGCAACCCCCCGAACATGGGCGTCTGTGTCGCCTGCTTCGAGAGGGACATCGCGGGCGCCCTCGGCCTTCACAGGGCTGCGGTTGTCCAGTACATCCGCCCCGAGATCATCGGTTTCGTCCTCGGAGCCTTTATCATCTCACTTTTCGCAGGGGAACACAGACCCCGCGGCGGTTCTTCGCCACTGATCCGGTTTTTCCTCGGCATCTTCGCCATGATCGGGGCTCTCGTATTCCTCGGATGCCCCTGGCGGGCGCTGCTCAGGCTTGCCGGCGGCGACCTGAACGCCATCGTGGGTCTCGTGGGCCTCGTAACGGGAATCCTTGCCGGCGTTTTCTTCCTCAAAAACGGCTACAGTCTCGGGCGCTCCCAGGCACAGAAACCCTGGAGCGGCTACGTCTTTCCGGCCTTTATGCTCGGGCTTTTTCTGCTTCTCGTGTTCCGCGTTTCCTTCTCGGAGGGAGGACCGATCTTTTTCAGTGCCAGCGGCCCCGGCGCCATGCACGCGCCCCTCTGGATCAGCCTTGCCGCGGGACTCACCGTGGGCGTCATCGCCCAACGGAGCCGCTTCTGCACCATGGGGGCTTTCCGGGACGTGATGCTCATCCGGGATTTCCACCTGATCAGCGGGGTAGCCGCGCTTCTCGTTGCTGCTTTCTTAATGAATCTTCTGCTCGGCCAGTTCAAGATGGGATTCGAAGGACAGCCCATTGCCCACACGGACCACTTGTGGAACTTCCTGGGCATGTCCCTTGCGGGACTGGCCTTCGTGCTGGCCGGCGGATGTCCGGGCCGGCAGCTCTTCCTCTCCGGAGAGGGGGACCTGGACGCCGGCATTTTCGCCCTGGGCATGATCTTCGGAGCTGCGTTCTCCCACAACTTCGCCATGACAAGCTCGCCGAAGGGCGCAGCGGCCTTCGGGCCCATCGGGGTCATTGCTGGACTCGCCTTCTGTGTCGCCATCGGTTTCGCCATGAGGGAGAAAGCAAAATCCTGAGTCTGTAAAGAAATGAAGATCGAAAAAAGGAGATGAACATGACAGCCAAGAAAATAGACGCAAGGGGACTTTCCTGTCCTCAACCCGTTGTGCTGACCAGCCAGGCCATCAGGGAAGGGGCTGAGGCCCTAGAGGTCGTCGTCGACAATGAAGTGTCAAAAGAGAATTTGCTTCGTCTGGCAAAAAAATATAATATGCGCACGGACGTGAGGGAAGAGAATCAGGATATCGTCATCCAGATGTCGAAGTAAATGAAGCGGATCCTGAGCGGGTATCGCACTTCGTGCTGCATCGCGGGTTCTTATGGTTTTTGGGTTTACGAAAAGAAATAACTTTGAGGGTGGCGGGATCGTCCTTTTCACCAGCGTTGAAGAGGCCATCGCTGCCGAGAAGGTCCTGAAGGCGGGAGAATACGAAACGAAGCTCGTGGCGCCGCCGCCTGACCTGAGAAAGGGCTGCGACCTTGCCCTGGAGATCAACCTGGTCGAAAAAACGGGCGTGGAGCGGATGCTTCGCGCAAAGAACCTGTCCTTTTTGGAAATCCTGCCCGTGAAAAGCGGGAGCGAACTCCTGCAGGTTGTCCAGGTGACCGATTTCGGTGGCGCCATCATGGTCAAGGCCGGAAACATGAAGCTCACCTTCGACCGGGGCAGCGGTGTCATCCTGAATGTCTCGGGCGGCGGTTGTCCCGACATCCCTTACCTGCACGCTGAAATGCTCGACAAGAAGCTTGCCGAAGCACCGAGACCCAGGGACGTAGGCTACACCCTGTGTTCCCTCATGCTCGACCGGGCTTTTGTCGAATCCCTTGACATCTGGTCGAACGGGCGAAAGTAACCCCATGTATCTTATCTGCGGGACTGTCCCGAAAAAGGATCTGCCCCTCACCCTCGGCGTGGTTAAGTTTCTGGGACCTGTGATATCGCTGGACGGTGTTGAGATCCCCTGCACGCAGGGGACGGCGGCCCTCATTAGCGCGGCCTGCGTGACGGCCGGTTACCTCCGCCTCTCACCGCCGAGGGCCCTTCTCGTGGGGGACGATGGAACAGGAAAGGGAAGCCGTGTCCTTTACGATTATTTGATCAAGAATATTTCTGCTATGTCGCCGGGTGTTCTTCTTCTCCATTACATGCTCCCGGTCATGGGCCTCATGAAAAAGGTATGCGAATCGGCGTCGAAAACTAAGAAGAGGCTCTTCATGATCGCCGACGCCGCGGCCATGTATGCCGCCAAGGCGGCAGGCCTGGCCGCCTCCTTCGATGTCTTCACCCCCGATCTTTCGGAGATGGCCTTTCTTGCCGACCCCGATGCCATGCACCCCGCCTACGTGAGCAGACATCTCTTCGAGTCCGACGCGTCGAAAATCCCGGAGCTCGTCGCCGCGGCCTACCGTCACAAAAACGCGGCGAAGATGCTCATGGTCAAGGGGTCGACGGACTACATAGCGGCGGACGGGAAGATCGTTGGAACCATCTCGGAGCCGGATGTTCCCGCCCTGGAGGCCATCGGCGGTACCGGCGACACTATCAGTGGCATGGCGGGCGCTTTCATCTGCGGCGGCTTCAGGCCCCTCGACGCCGCCCGTGCGACCTTCCGGGCAAACCGGATGGCGGGGCAGTACGCCGGCGCGACACCCGCGACCCGGATAAGAGAAATCATTGAGGCACTCCCCCGGGTGTTCGACGAACACCTGGAGGAATGGAAAAAAGCCGAGAACTCTTCCTAAAGGAGAAATTTTAAATGAGCGGTGAAAAGAAGTTTCGTCTCACAGAGATGGTCCACGGGGCCGGTTGAGCCTGCAAGATCGGTCCGGAGGACCTGAACCGAGCGCTGAAAGGGCTTCCCGTGCGAAGTGACCCCAACCTGATCGCGGGACTGGAGGGCTTCGAGGACGCAGGGGTGTATAAAATTTCCGACGATCTCGCCCTCATCCTGACGCTGGATTTCTTCACCCCCATCGTGGACGACCCCTACATTTTTGGCCAGATCGCCGCGGTGAACGCCCTCTCCGACGTTTACGCCATGGGCGGAAAGCCTCTCACGGCGATGAACATCATCTGCTTCCCCACGAAGAAGCTCGACATGTCTGTCCTCCACGACATTCTTCTCGGCGGGCTGGAGAAGATCCACGAGGCGGGTGTCACCCTCGTGGGGGGCCACAGCGTGGAGGATGACGAGCCCAAATACGGTCTTTCCGTCACCGGGATTATCCATCCGAAGAAAGTGCTGCGGAATAACAGCGCCTGGCCCGGGGACAAATTGATCCTGACAAAGGCTATCGGTACGGGGATCGTGAGCACGGCGCTTAAGGGAGGCGAGGCCCCGGAGAAACTCCTCCGTCGATCCATCCGGACCATGACGACCCTCAACCGGCAGGCCGCCGATCTCATGGTGGAGACGCCGGGCGTGCACGCCTGCACGGACATCACCGGCTTCGGGTTCCTCGGGCACGCCTGCGAGATGATCGAGGGAAGCGAAATAGGCCTTCGTATCTTTTCATCCGCCGTTCCCGTCTTCGAGGGCATCCGCGACATCATCGATGAAGGCTTCCTCCCGGGCGGTCTCTACCGGAACAAGAATTTCCGCATGCCCATGATCGAGGTCAAGAAGAACGTACCCGACTGGTTGCTGGACCTCCTCTTCGACCCGCAGACCTCCGGAGGGCTCCTGATCTCAATTGACGCGAAAGAGGCGGATGGCCTCCTCATGCGACTGAAGGACGCGGGGGTTGAGGACGCGGCCATTGTGGGCGATGTCACGGATGAGCTGAGGGCAAAGATCGTGGTGGAGTGAGGGGGGCTTTTACCGGATGTCAAAAAAGAGCTCAGGCCTTATCGCCTACCGGTGCCGGGCAGGCCATGTGGAGGTCTTCCTGGTACACCCCGGGGGGCCTTACTGGGCAAGGAAGGACGACGGCGCCTGGTCCATTCCGAAAGGCGAATTTACCGCGGAGGACCCGCTGGAAGCGGCGAAGCGGGAATTTATCGAGGAAACGGGTTTTCAACCCGACGGTCCTTACAGGGCTCTCACCCCGATCAGGCAACCGAGTGGAAAACTCATCCACGTCTGGGCCTTTGAAGGGGATCATGATCCGGCCGCGATCAGGAGTAACACCTTTCCCCTGGAGTGGCCGCCTGGGTCGGGCATGACGCAGGAGTTTCCAGAGGCAGACCGCGCGGGGTGGTTTTCCATCGAAAGAGCCAGAGAAAAGATCATCCGTGGCCAGGCGGGTTTTATCGACGAACTCGAAAAGCTTCTGGAAAGTAACAAAAACGCATGACCCTTATCGGAAGGCCCGTTCGGGTCTTCCGCAAATCTATTCACTACCGCGGAATTCCCTTCCCCTCCAGATCATGTAGATGACGGGATAGATGAGGAGCTCCAGGATCGCCGAGGTGACGACGCCGCCGATCATGGGCGCGGCAATGCGCTTCATGATGTCAGCCCCCGTCCCGTGGCTGAACATGATGGGGATGAGCCCCGCCAGGATGACGCTCACCGTCATGATCTTGGGCCGGATCCTCCTGACGGCTCCGTACATGATGCTGTCTTCAAGGTCTCTCAGGGCGCGCAGTCGCCCTTCCTTTTTCCACTGCTCGTAGAGACCCGACGAGAGAGAAGGGTACAGCGAGGAGAACAATGAATGTTTTCACCACGGATCTTGTATTCAGGAAGATGAGGACGAAGATGATGAACACCGTGAGCGGGATAACGATCTTGAGCCTCTCATGGGTGGTGACAAGGTACTCATATTCCCCGCTCCATTCGATCCGGTATCCCTCGGGGATCTTGAGATCGGCGACCCGCTCCTTGAGGCGGCTCACATAGCCGCCGATGTCGCCCCCGGAGTAGTCGATGAAAACGTAGGATGAAAGTAGTCCCTCCTCGCTCTTGATCACCGTGGGTCCTTTCACGAACTGAATGTCCGCGAGCTGTCCCAGGGGGACTTGGAGGTACCTCGCCTGGACCGCCATTTCCGCCGGTGAAGGCTTCTGGCTTTCCATCATGACAGGCACGAGGACCCTCGCGAGGGCCTCGACGTCGCTTCGAAGGTCGCGGGGATAGCGGACATTCACGGGGTAGCGTCCCCTCCCCTCGACGGTCAGCGTGAGGTTCATCCCCCCGACGGCCGTCTGGATTACCTCCTGGATATCATCCACGGTAAGCCCATACCGGGCCGCCTCCTCGC
>JAPLJU010000045.1 GCA_026388445.1 Deltaproteobacteria bacterium | reverse complement strand
GCCTTTTGCCCTATGCCATTATTCGTGCTGAAAGTCTCTGTGCTATATCAAAAATGACCTGCGCCGTCAACGAAGGCATGGAGATTGCAAATTATCTGTTGACAACCCCTTTTCTTTGTTATAGAAGGAACAATCATTTTCTAAAAGGAAAGGCATTCCTGAATGACGATGGGAAGCACGAGGAGAGAGCGTCTGGATTTGACCGCATCATTAGGTTTGTTGCGACTCGCTCTCCTGTGCCTGAAATTGCACCCCTCGCCCATCGTTTTTAGGAGGAGAATATAGGGAAGAAGAAAAACAAATCCTAAAGGCCATGGGTGAAAATACCATGGCCTTTTTTTTGGTGGCGAATTTTATGGAAGAAAAGAGGATGTACGAAGTGATCTGGCACGGCAGAGGTGGTCAGGGTGCGGTGGTGGCGGCCCAGATCCTGGCCGAAACGGCATACCTGCAGGGCTATCTGGGTGTTACGTCGGCGCCCACCTTCGGGCCGGAGCGAAGGGGGGCACCGGTAAGTGCCTCCACGAGAATCGCCCGCGATCCCATCCGGATCGTGTCACAAATTGATCTGGCCGACATCGCCGTCGTTCTCGATGCGACACTCTTTGGGGTCGTCGATGTCGTCGGCAGGTTGAAGCCGGGGGGGCTCATCATCATCAACACGCCCCTGAAGCCTGATGATTTCAAAATGAACGGGAGCCGGGATGTGGCCTGCGTGGACGCCGTCGACGTCGCCCTCAAGCACCACCTCATCCGCGAGGGGGCACCGGTCATCAATACGGCCATGCTCGGTGCTTTTTCCCGGGCATCGGAACTTGTCTCTCTCGACAACATCGAAAAGGCGCTGAAGCGAAAGCTTTCGTCCGACGCGGCCACCTTGAACTTCGAAGTCGTCAGATCCGCTTACGCGGGAACCGCCATTCGAAAAAAGACCTGAGGGGCAAAGCCCCCTGGATCCGGCAAGACCGGAAAAACACAAGAAAGAAGAACGCAACCCATGAAGAGTCAAGACAAAAGCGTTTCGGCCATGGCAGACCCCGCCGTCGGTGAGGCGGGGAAAACAGGCGACTGGCGGGACCTGAAGCCCGTCATCGATTACGGAAAGTGCATTCCTGCCGTGAAAAACCGTCCGGCCTGCTACCTCTGCTGGCTATACTGCCCCGAGGGCGTCGTCAAGGCGGGCATCCGGGTGGAGATCGACCTCACCTACTGCAAAGGATGCGGCGTCTGCGCGGAGGAGTGTCCGTCCAAGGCCATCAGCATGGTCCGGGAGGAGAAAGGCCATGAGTGACGTCCAGATCATCACAGGAAACCAGGCGGCGGCGATGGCCGCCCGGCTGTGCAACGTCCAGGTGGTTGCCGCCTACCCCATCACGCCCCAGTCCCAGCTGGCCGAGATCCTCTCTCAGTACGTCGAAAGCGGCTCGCTCCGGGCGGAGTACGTTCGTGTGGAGAGCGAGCACTCGGCCATGACGGTCTGCATCTCGGCCTCCACGGTAGGCGCCCGCGTCTTCACGGCCACGAGCGCAAACGGCCTCCTCTACATGCACGAACAGCTCCACTGGGCCGCGGGCTCGAGGCTTCCGATCGTCATGTGCGTTGTCAACCGGGGTGTCGGGGCGCCCTGGTCCATCTTTAACGACCAGCAGGACTCCCTGTCCCAGAGAGACACGGGATGGATACAGATCCACTGCCGCGACAACCAGGAAATCATGGACAGCGTCATCCAGGCCTATCGGATCGCGGAACAGGTGTACGCGCCGGTGATGGTCTGCTATGACGGATTCGTCCTCTCCCACACGATGATGCCCGTGCACATCCCGGGGGCGAACCTGGTTCGCTCATTTTTGCCCCCTTACAAGCCCCATACGATTCTTTCGCCGGAGAATCCCAAGAACATCAATCCCGTTCTCCTGCCCAACCCGAGGATGAGCGCCGAAGGGATTCTCTGCGACGGCTACATGGAAATGCGCTACAAGCTGCAGAAAGCGATGGAGGACTCCCGGGAGGTGATCATAAAGACCAGCCGGGAATTCGCCGATGCCTTCGGGAGGGACAACGGCGGCATGCTCTGGGAATACCGGACCGATGACGCCGAGGTCATTCTCTCCGCAATGGGTTCCGTTGCCGCTGAGGCCATGGCGGCAGTCGACCAGTTGAGGGCAGAAGGCATCGGGGCCGGCGTGGTCGGCATCCGCGTGTTCAGACCCTTCCCTAAGGAGGATGTCGCCCGGGCCTTCCGTAAAGCCAAAGCGATCATCCTCTTCGAGAAAAGCATCAGCTACGGTTACGAGGGCGGTCTCAGTTCGGAGCTCAAGGCAGCCTTCTACCGGACAGACATTCATGCGCCGGTTCATGACTACATCGTGGGACTGGGCGGAAGGGATGTAAAAGCGCGGGAACTCGTCGAGGCCGCAAAATCCTCCGTCGAGGCCATCCGATCGGGGACCCCGGAAAAACACACCTCATGGCTAAACTGCATAACGGAGTGAGAAGGCATGCCTGAAAATCTTTTCAAGATGAACGCCAAAGAATACATCCTGCCGGGAAGCCGCTCCTGCCAGGGATGCGGATTGTCCCTCGCGTATCGATTTGCACTGAAGGCGCTGCGCGAGAACACGATCGTGACGCTCCCCGCGAGCTGCCTCTGCGTGCTTCACGGTCTCTACCCGAACACATCGGTCAACATCCCCTGCCTGAACTGTACCTTTGCCAGCACCGCCGCATCGGCATCGGGCATCGTGGCCGGGCTCAACGCCCTGAATAAGACGGACACCACCGTCGTGGCCTTCGCGGGTGACGGCGGGTCCTTTGACATGGGTATTCAGTCCCTGAGCGGCGCCGCCGAAAGGGGGACGGATTTCATCTACGTGAGCTACGACAACGAAGGATACATGAACACCGGCACCCAGCGCTCCAGCGCCACTCCCATGGGGGCGCTCACCACGACAACGCCGGTGCTCACCAAGCAGCAGCACAAAAAGGATTTCCTAAAGATCATGGAAGCCCACGACCTCCCCTACGCGGCCACGACCTCTCCTTCGTACCCCATCGACCTCTACGAAAAATTTGTCAAGGCCAAGCGAATCAAAGGCACCCGCTTCATCCACATCCATGTGCCCTGCCCGCCCGGGTGGTCCTATCCCACAAAGGACACCGTTCGTATTGGTCGTCTTGCCGTTGAAACGGGGATCGTGGTTCTCTTTGAAGTCGAAAACGGGAAGTTACGCTTCACGGGCCGCAGCAGAACCCTGGCTGAAAAAGGCAACAAGCTCCCCATCATCACCTACATCGAGCGGCAGGGGAGGTTCAAGAAGATGAGCATCGAGCAGCTGAGCCAGTTCCAGAAATGGGTGGACAGCCGGTGGAACGAATTTCTGCGAAGAGCGGCGAATTGACCGCAGGAAACGCCGTAATCAGACATAAAAAGGGGGCCTGAAGGCCCCCTTTTCTCGTTCTGTGCCTCTCGTCCTAACCAAGACGCCCTTCGCTCAGTGTCTCTATAATCAAATCAGCGTATCGCTTCGAAGCCCCGCGGTTGGCCATGACCCTCAGGCGGCCGCTGGTCCCTCGCTGTTCGAGCGCTTCCGGATTGCGAAGAAGCCAATCGATCCGTCCATGAAGCTCTTCGCCGTTTCGAACAGTGATACCGGCGCCGGCTTCCTCCAGCATGGCCTCCTCATCCAGGAAATCATCCATGGAGGGCCCGTAGAGGACGACCTTTCCCCAAGCGGCCGCCTCCAGGATGTTCTGCCCTCCCTTCGGGACGAGGCTTCCGCCGCAGAAGACAACCGTGGCAAGTCCGTAAACCTTGAAGAGCTCGCCGATGACATCGATGATGACCACCCGCTCACCCGAGGGCTTTCGCCCGGCACGGATTTCCGTCATCCGTATGGCGTCCTCGAATCCATTTTGCCTGGCAAGAGCGAGAACCGCCTCGCCCCTCTCGATGTGCCTCGGCACAACGATCAGGCGCAAATCCGGATGATCCGGAAGCAGTTTCCGATAGACACTAAAAACGACGTCCTCTTCCCCTTCATGGGTGCTCCCGGCCACCAGGAACCGGGGTGCTCCCACCACGCCGACAGCGCGGGCCATCTCCTCTCTCAATTCCGGGTTCACCCGCGAGGCAAGACCGTCATATTTGGCATTTCCCAGCACCTGAACCTTCTCCGGAGCGGCACCCATTGCACGGACCCTTTCGGCGTCGACCTCGGAGATCACGCCGATCTTCTCCACACCGTGGAGAACCCTCTCCCAGAAGAGGCGGGTTTGTGCATACCGCCCGAACGAGCGGGGTGAAATCCTTCCATTGACCATGATGACCCGGATCCCGAGACGGCTGCACTCCCGGAGGAAGTTCGGCCAAAGTTCCGTCTCGGTGACGACGAAGATGTCGGGCCTCACAAGGCCGATGACTTTTCTCACCACCGCGGGGATGTCCAGGGGGTAGTACATCAGGGCCGTCGCGTCGGATACGAGCCCGCCTGCCATTTCCTGCCCCGTCTCCGTGCTCGTGGACAGGACAATGCAGGCCTCCGGAAGTGTTGCCCTGAGAGAGGCAACAATGGGGGCGGCGGCCGTCACTTCGCCCACCGATACGGCATGAACCCATACCCTGGGATGCCCCTTCATCGCATCGATGATCTCGGGCGGGATGAACCCCATCTTCTGGGTCAAGCTCTTACGGTACTTCCCCGTGAGGGCGATTTTCACCGCGTAATAGGGAACAAGAAAAAGGGCTCCCAGACCCAGAAGGGTGTTGTAGCCCGCATACAGGAAGCCGTCTTTATCCATGCCTGTGCGTTTCCAGAAAACCTTTGATCAATGTGCCAGTAAACGATGGGACGATAAATGTCTTTCAAGCCCCTGTCAAGCCTCTTTCTCCTGAATCTGTTGACTTCCCCTGGGCAGTGGTGATATTCCTGGGTCAACCCCTTAAGGGACCGCACGTTATACAACAAATAAAGTCAAAACGTCTTTTCGGTCCTGTGGAACTTTTCAACAAAGGAGGTCTTCGATGACAATGAGAACAAGAGCTCTCAGGGTTTGGGCCGTCCTGATCGCCCTGAGCCTGGGGCTTTTCCTGGTGTCCTGCGCAAAATACGAGAGACAGGTCGTCCCTTTCAAGATGCCGTCGGCATACCCGAACGCAACGGAGGTGGCCGGTGCGACCATCGCCTCCAGGGCTTATGATGACCCGAAGGATGCCGGACAGGCCTTTGGCTTTTCGATCAGGGAAGCGGGAATCCTGCCCGTCCAGGTCATTTTCGACAACAAGGGATCCCACCCCCTGGAAATCGTGCCCGATCAGACTTTTCTGATAGACACCGACAACAACCTCTGGCCCATCCTCGATTCCAGGCTGGTCTATGACCGCATCGCCAAGCAGACCGAACTGGGCCAGGTCATGCCCGAAGGAGCCAAGTCCGGCATGCTGGGAGGCGCGGCAGGTGCCATCATCGGTGCAGCCATCGGCATCGTGTCGGGTCAAAATGTCGGCGATGCGGCCATGAAGGGTGCCGCCATCGGCGCGGCGGGCGGCATGGTCCTCGGTGGTGCGAAGGGATTGACCGACGTGGAAGTCCAGAGCCAGATCCGGGAGGACCTCAGGACGAGGTCGCTTGAGCGTCGGGCCATCACGCCGGGGGAGGTTGCCTACGGTTTTATCTTTTTCCCCGGCGAGGCCAAAAAAGCAAAGGAGTTGAGGCTGAGGCTCAAGGAGGGAGATACGAAACTGGTCTATCCTCCCATGTATTTTAAATTTTAGCGTACGCCAGGTTCCAAGCCTCTTCAAAGGGAATCCATGCTCAAGATTGCGCCATCCATACTGTCCGCCGACTTCAGCAGGCTGGGAGAGGAAATCAGGGCCGTCGAAGCGGCGGGGGCGGATCTGATCCACATCGACGTCATGGACGGGCATTTCGTCCCGAACCTCACCATCGGGCCGGCAGTGGTGGCTTCGTTGAGGAAGGTCACGAAGATCCCCTTTGACGTCCACCTGATGATCGAAAGCCCCGAACGATACATCGATGCTTTTGCTGCGGCCGGAAGCGACATCATCACGGTCCACGTGGAGGCATCCACTCACCTTCACCGGATCATCACCGCCATCAAGCAGAAGGGGAAGAAAGCCGGGGTCTCCCTGAACCCGGCCACGCCTCTTTCAGCCGTCGAACAGATTCTCCCCGAAGTTGATCTTCTGCTCGTCATGACGGTCAACCCGGGTTTCGGCGGTCAGAAATTCATTGATGGCATGATCGACAAGATTCGGAGAGCAAGGGATCTCATCAGGGCTTCGAACCCGGCGGTGATGCTGGAAGTGGACGGGGGAATTACCCTGGAAAACATTCGGGCTGTTCAGGAGGCGGGAACGGACATCGTCGTCGCCGGCGCCTCCGTTTTCGGTAGCAAAGACTACGCAAAGACCATCGGCGAGATGAAGACCCTGACAAAAAGGGCGGTCACTTAGACCTCACAGGGCAACGGCAGACTAGAGATTCTGCCCCTTGAAATCCTTTCTCTTGACCTCCGTCAGGAACCGGGATATCAGGATGTCCCGGATCTCCTCGGGGGTTTTATTCAGGTTCGATATGGCCCCGGCCTTTCCGCCGGCAATCATGTTGTGACCGCCGCCCATACCGATCCCCGCAACCATCTTCTGGGCCACCCGGTCGGCGGAACCCCGCCTTCTCTTCGTCCGGAGCGAAAAGAACTCGTTTCCCCCATTTTCCCCGAGGCAGAGAGACCATTTCACGCCCTCCGCGAGCAGGAGGAGATCGGCCATCTCGGCGATCAGGTCGACATCGTCGGTGTGGTCCAGGTTCAGGATGACCACATCCTTGTCAATCTGGGCATTTGTGATAGCCTTACCCAGGCGCTGAAAATAGGCACGAGGGAGTTCCGGGTGTTCGATCTTTCCCAGGGCCTTGAAGAGAATCTTGGGATAGAGGAACCGTAATGTGTCGATATCCTTGGGGCTCGTCGCCCGCCCGAGATCACGGGTATCCGACTTGATCCCGTACATGAGGGCCGTGGCGACCCTCCGGTGGATATCCGGGAGGCCCGCCACCATGAGGTATTCGGCCAGGATGGTGGATGTACTGCCGTAATCGGTGCGAATATCGTAATACTTTGCCCTCATGGATTTGGCCCGGATGGGGGAGTGGTGGTCGATCACGATATCCGGGATCAGGTACTTGGGAAGGGCGTTGTTTCCCGCGCCGGGCTGAGAATCAACGAGGGCCACGACGCTGAAGTTCTTGATGATGACATCCTGCAGGGGCCTGATATCAATCCTGAGCTGCCTGATCATCGCCCTGTTTTCAGCCCGGCCTATGATGCCGCCGTAGGCAATGACACTGCCGACACCCCATTTTTCGTGAAGGAGGTACCTCAGGGCCAGGGCCGTGGCAAGGGAGTCAGGGTCGGGATTGTTGTGGGTGACAATCAGGACTTTGCGTTTTCCCTTGACGATTTCCTGGATCTTCTCAAGCCGGGCCCGGATGTTGTTCCCTTCTTGATCCATCTGATTTCTCGACCGGGGTCACCCTGGCCCGTCAAAGCAGCGACCAGGCTTAAACAGCAAGAAGCCCGCCTTTACCAAAAGAAACCGTCGGGATGGCGGCCTTTCATCGCCCTGATTTTCAATAGATTTCAGGGGGGATTTAATGAGGGGGTATTAAACTACAAGAACCGTGGAAAGTCTATAGCTATTTTCCCCTGCAGGGTTGCCGAAGCTTGATTAATCCGGCTCAAAGCGGTAAAAAGACTGGTAAAACTAAGGGAGTTTGAAACCGTGCACATCCTTGTCGACGGCTACAACTGCATCAGGCAATCGGAGACGCTCCGTCTTTTCGAAAGGCTCAGCCTGGAAAGGGGGCGTCTCGAGCTCATCCGGAGGCTTTCGGGATACAGAAAATTCAGATCCCACCGGATCACGGTTGTCTTCGACGGATG
This sequence comes from Deltaproteobacteria bacterium, assembly GCA_026388445.1. Lineage (GTDB taxonomy): Bacteria > Desulfobacterota > Syntrophia > Syntrophales > UBA2192 > JAPLJU01. The sequence continues at coordinate 3,233 of JAPLJU010000045.1, read as the reverse complement.
GCTGAGTGGATCGCCCGCGGAGGAACGCGACCGTGAATGGGGTATCGACATCATCTATTCCCGGAAGGGCGAAAAGGCCGACGATGTCATCAAGCGAATTGCCAGGCATGCCGGAGAGGAGATCGTCGTCGTAACCTCCGACAGGGGAATCCAGGATGCCGTGATCCGCTGCGGCGGTGCAGTCATTTCATCGCAGGATTTCGAAGAACGGATGGTTCGCGCCGGGCTCTCATCACAACCGGCCCCCCTTCCAGCGGAAGAGCCGGAAGAGGCGTACACCCGTGAAACACCGGGGAAAAAGAAAAAGGGCCCTTCCCGGAGAATGCCGAAGAAAAAACGGGTCGAGCTGACGAGACTGAAAAAATTGTAGGGCGCCTTCCCCGATTTCTACCGGCAGAGATCGATGATCAGCCTCTCGAGCATCAGCCGGGGGTCTCTCCCCGTCGATTTCATGGCCACATCCGTCGCTACAAGCTGATCCACGTGGCGGATCAGCCTCGCCTGGGAAAATTTTCCGGAATTCCTGAGCGCGTTGTAAATCACGAACGGATGCTGATCTGCGAGAAAAAGTCTCTCCCGGCCGGCCTCGGCCGCCATCTCTTTCAACCTCGGATAGGCCCGGGTGGAGAACTGGCCGTAATCCATACCCGGCTGGAAAGATCGCAGCCTGCCGGAGGACAGGACGATTTTAGCATGGAGCAAAAGGCGGACCTCCCGGCTGAGCATGGTCAGGATCATGAGGTGATGGACACCCTGCCGGAAAAGATCCTTGAGATTTGTAAGCGCTTTATTCAGATCCTTTTCCAGGATCGCTGAGATAAGCTCGAAGACCGTGTCATCCCGGGTCTTCCCGATCACCTCCTCGACGTCCTTCTCCTCGATGAGCGCGCGATCGGCGCAATACGTCACGAGCAGTTCCATGGCTTCCACGGATTCCCGGAATCGAAAGCCCGTCTTCCGGCCGAGGGCTTCCCAGGCATCGGGTGAAAGCTTCTTGCCCCGCTCCGACAGAAACGCCTCAACATTATCGACGAGCATCCTTTTCTGCTGCGCCTCGCCTCTGGCTTTGACGAAGGGGATGACGACACCACAGTCGGCAACCACCTTGAAGATCCTCTTTCTCTTATCCACCGTGTCGGCGGTAAAGATAAGGACATGTCCATCGGGCATCCCGCCGGAGATGATGTCCTCCATTCCCCCGGCCATATCCGTCGGCCCCCCGCCCGAAGAGGAATGGGCCAAGCATAAATCCACGATGCGGGGTACCCACTTTTCACGGTCCTCATCCATATCTTCCCCGAGGGCCTTTTCCCAGTCTCCATCGGATATTTTCGTCCATTCCCCGTCCCTGAGGTCTTCGAGGGTCCACCCGACCATGGAGAGAAAAGCCATGAAACTCCTTGCCGCGATCGGCGGATGGGTGTCGAGGTTATCCACGACCCTTCGTATGAGCTCCGGGGCTGTTGATCGGGAATAGAAGAGGCGGGTATTTTTGAAGACGAACACCTTCCTCCCAGGGAGCAGGGGGGGGGTGAGGATATCGCTGTAGACGTCCTGGGCGTCTCCGGGATCCCCTTCCATGACAAAGAGGCTGAAGTCCCGTGCCTTTTGCGGCAGAAGGAGATCAACCATCTTTTTGAGGGCCTCCTCGATGAGGTAATCCTCATCGCCGTACAGGAGGTAACAGGGGTGCGCCCTGCCCTTTGCGATTTCGCTGAGGGTTTTATTCAGGGTTCCCTCCGCTTGATCCTTCTTTTCACCCCGGGCGGTCATGGGACACTCCAGCAGAATTCCAGGTCTTCGAGGCAAGGTCTTATCATTCAGTGACAAGGCGTCTCGAGAATGTAAATTCAAGATTCGATCTTCAAGGATCCGATGGGACTGGAATTGTAAAGGGAAGACGGGGCAAAGGCAAGGAATTTACAGAATAACGAATTTCTGTATGTGCCGGACAACTTCCTCGGGGTCATCGAGAACCTGGATGAGGTCCAGATCCTCGCGGGCGATGTTGCCCTCGGCAACCATGGCGTTTTTCAGCCAGTCCACAAGCCCCCGCCAGTAATCACTCCCCATGAGAACGACGGGGAAGCTTTTTATACGCCTGGTCTGAATGAGGGTGAGCGCCTCGAAGAGCTCGTCCATGGTCCCGAAGCCACCGGGAAGAATCACGTAGGCCACGGCAAACTTGACAAACATGACCTTTCGGATGAAGAAGTACTTGAAGTTGATCCTGAGATTTGCGTAAGGGTTTGGAACCTGTTCGAGGGGCAGGAGGATGTTCAAACCGACGGAGGTCCCGCCGGCTTCGGCCGCTCCCTTGTTGGCTGCTTCCATGATGCCGGGGCCGCCGCCGGTGATCACACTGAAGCCCTTCTGCGCAAGGAGACGGGCCAGGTATTCCGCTTTGACGTAATACTTGTCCTCGGGTGTTGCCCTGGCGGACCCGAAGATGGTTACCGCACGTTTGACTTCGGAGAGTTCCTCGATGGCCTCGACAAACTCTGACATGATCCGGAACACCCGCCAGGATTCGCTGATCGAAAGGGCATCTATCAAATACTGCTTCTCGTCCATCTCTTGATGCCTCGGGGATTCAGAGAAAAAAGACAGGCTGAAATAGGATGGGCAAACTCTCTATTCCGGATCCGTCAGGGAGCCTCCTCGCAGCCTTCTGTCGGGCTGCATGGTGATTATCGATACCTTCTTCTCTGGACCTTGGCGAGTCTCCGGCGTGCCTCGATGGCCTTCCGTTTTTTCTTGACGGAAGGTTTCTCATACGCCCGGCGCAGCTTGAGCTCCTTGAACAACCCGTTCTTGGACAGCTTATTCTTGAGAACCTTCAGCGCCTTGTCGACATCGTTATCAAAAACCTTAACCTCCAAAAAAAACACGCTCCCTTCATTAATTATTCTATGATTGCGGTGCTGCAAGAAGGATCTGGTCTTGATCATTCTGGACGCAAGAGACCTCACATCGAGACCGACCGGACGCGAAAACCCTCCTTTAGACGACTAAAAACTTGAGGATTTTATTCAAATATTTTCCTTTTGTCAACATAAACTTTACCTTAAGAAGCACGTAAACGGTCCGGGTTTGTAGCACATAATCTGTCCGGTTTAGGATTGCCACCTTTGGAGGTGGCAGATGAGACGGACAGAGTTGCTACAGGAGAACCGGAACATGAGGTTTGAGGAGATTTATGGAGGCTGGAACGACAGTCGGTTGACCCAGGA
>JAPLJU010000043.1 GCA_026388445.1 Deltaproteobacteria bacterium | reverse complement strand
AGCAGGGAAGCGAGGCGATGATCTCCACGGCCTGATCCCGGTAAAAATCCGGCAGTTCCTGCCCGATGTCTTCAAAGAATATGGTCAGGTTGCTCCGGCATACCACGTGACGGCCGAGCCTTCTTGCCTCGCGGACGAGGTATTTAAAATGGGGGTTGAGTTCTGGAGATCCCCCGGTGAGATCGAGAACCATGGAGGGGTGCTTTTTGAGAACCTCCAGGACCCATTCGATATTCTCCCTGTCCATCAGTTCCATCCGGTCGGGGCCCGCCTGGACGTGGCAGTGCCGGCAGGCCATGAGGCAGCGATAACCGAGGTTGACCTGCATGACCTCAACCCGGAGCGCCCTGAACGGGGCCAAACTGATTTCTGAAAGTTTATCTTTGAATGTCACAGGCAGTTTCCCTGTGGGCGAGACGTGCGTTTATTAAAGATTGACCTCGAGCCCCCGGCCCCTCAGGTATTCTTTCACGGCCTTGATCGTCAGGATGCGATAATGGAACACCGAGGCAGCAAGCAGGATACCGGCGCCCCCCCTGATAACGGCCTCGTAGAAATCCTCGAGTTTTCCCGCACCGCCCGACGCGACGACGGGGAGTTTCACAGCGCCTGAAACGGCCTTTGTGAACTCGATGTCATATCCGGCCTGCGTACCATCACCATCCATGCTTGTTGGAAGCAGAACGCCCGCCCCAAGCTTTTCGCATTCCCGGGCCCAGGCGACGGCGTCCTTCCCGACCGGTCTGGTACCACCTGCCACAACGAGCTCAAATCCCGAAGGCATTTCCTTGTTTCTTCTCGCATCTATGGCCACGGTTATCTTGTCTTTTCCGCAGGCCTTTGAAGCCACGGCCACCAGTTTCGGGTCTTTCACGGCCGCGCTGTTCATCGAGACCTTGTCGGCCCCTGCGGCAAGAACCATCTCAATATCCTCGAGACTCGAAATCCCCCCACCGACGGTCAGGGGGATGTCAATGACCGAAGAGACCTTCTTCACCCACTCCAGCCGCGTTTTTCTGTTTTCAAGGGTTGCCGCGATGTCCAGCATGGCCAGTTCATCGGCCCCTTCCTTCTGGTAGAAGGCCGCGTTCGCAACGGGGTCTCCCGCATCCCTCAGATCGACGAAATGGATGCCTTTGACTACCCGTCCCTCTTTCATGTCCAGGCACGGCATGATCTTGATCGTCATAGGAACACCTCGTAAGGAATTTTTTATCGCGCTAATTTACAGGATTTCACAGCATATTTTGAGCGGCTTTTACAGCTTCCAGGACGATACCCCATCACCTCATCATCACGCACTTTGTGCAGACCATCTGCTCGACGGCCTCCTTCGTGATAGACTTTCCGCAGAGGGTTTTGAGTTCACGGCTTCTGGCCGAATCATCCTGGAAGAGAACGCCGATCGGGATTTTGGTATTCCAGGCGTCTGCCAGCTTGAGGGCTTCGTACCGGTTTTCCGCCGGTTTATCCACTTTATAGACCCGCTCCCTGTACCATCCGTAGGTGTTGATCCTGTTGAAACTGACACAGGGCTGGAGGATGTCCACGAGGGCGGTACCCTTGAAGAGGATGGCTTCCCTGATCACGGATTTCAGATGGTCTTTTTCCCCGGCAAATCCCCGGGCCACAAAAGGCGCGCCCATGGTGATGGCGAGCGACACGGGGTTGAGCGGAATGTTCTCGTTCCCCTGGGGATCGAGAAGGTTTTTGACCTCCCGGTCGGTTGTGGGGGAACTCTGACCTTTCGTCAATCCGTAGACCTGGTTGTTGGAGGTGAGAATCGTGATGTCGAGTCTCCTCCGGATCGTATGGATGAAGTGGTTTCCGCCCTCGCCGTAGTTGCAGCCGTCACCGGAGTAGGCGATGACCGTCAGATCCGGTCGGGCCAGCTTGATGCCCACGGCAAGCGGAAGCGCCCGTCCATGGAGCCCGTTGAAATAATTGACCTCTAGGTAGTGGGGCATTTTGGCCGCCTGGCCGATCCCCGAGGTCAACACGACCTTGTTGGCCGGGACGGGCAATTCCTTCAGGACGCTTTCCAGTACGTCTCGAATCGGGAAATTTCCGCACCCCGGACACCAGGCGATCTCTTTTCTGGCAATCATCTTCAAGCCTCCGTCAGGATAGGTATTTTCTGAGGATCTGAGAGAGTTCTTTTACCGTGAAGCACTCACCATTGTACTTGAGGATCTGATGATCCACGCTGATCCCCAGCTCCCGCTTCAGGAGTCCGGCGAATTGCCCCGTGGCGTTGTTTTCGACTGAAATGATCCTTTTGCCCTTCAGGTTGAAGGGTTTCACCATGTCCTGCGTGAGGGGGTAGACCTGGCTGAAGTGAAGGGCCCCTGTCCGTACCCCGCCCCCGGCGATCCTCCGGACGGCCTCCTCGACGATCAGTTTGTTTGAACCCCAGTTGATCACGATCACATCGGACACCGGATCCCCGGTGAAGGTGGGCATGACCGTCTCTTTCTTGAGGAAGTCAGATTTCTTCATCCGCTTCTCGACCATCCGGGTCCGGAGGCTGAGATCTTCCGTGATTTTTCCTTCTTCATCGTGCTCGTCGGAGTCGACCCTGACGAGGGCATCGCCTGCGCCCGGGCAGGCCAGGGGAGACAGCCCCGAGGCTGTCAGCCTGTAGCGACTGTACGACGAGTCGAAAGAGCCGTATTCGCGCCGGATGATTTCAGAGGGGATTTCTTCGACCATCATCTGGACGGAATCAGCGAGGTATTGATCGGTCAAGATGAAGATCGGTGTCTGGCAACCATCGGCCACATGAAAGCTTTTTCGGGCCAGGATCATAGCCTCGTGGAGGGAACCGGGCGCGTAGATCGCCCGGGGAAACTCGCCGTGCCCGGCGTGAAGAACGAAGTTCAGGTCCCCCTGCTCGGTCCGGGTCGGGAGCCCCGTTGCCGGACCGGGACGCTGCGCCACGATGACGATAAGCGGTGTCTCCGTCATGCCGGCAAGGGAGATGCCTTCCTGCATCAGGGCAAACCCGCCGCCGGATGTCGCCACAAGCGAGCGAAGACCGGCGTAGGACGCCCCGAGGGCCATGTTGACGGCTGAAATCTCATCCTCGGCCTGTTCGAAATGGACGGGATGATCCAGGGCGACGGTGGAGATATAGTGCATGATCGAGGTGGCCGGGGTCATGGGGTAACCGGCCATGAACTGGCAGCCGCCGAGAAGCGCACCGAGGGCGAGGGCCTGGTTGCCGTCAAACTTGCAGTGGGTCGGTGCCTTCGGCTCGATAGGACAACGGCCGGCAAGCCCCCAGCGGCGGGCAAATTCGAATCCCGCTGACAGGTGATCGGGATTTGAAGCAATACCGGCGATGCCTGAAAATTTATCCTGCGGGCATCCGATGGCCGCAAGGATCAGCCCGACGAGCATGGTGTTTGTTGCGGTGACCCCCCCGAAGCGTTCACGGGCCACCTGCTCCATTTCCTTCACCTGACCCGGCGAAAGAAAGACCCCCGACGCTGACAAATCCGTTTTGTGGTATTGCTCGGTTTCTGAATCGAGGGCGATGACCATGTTCCAGGGCTCACCGGAGAGGGCGTGGACAGGGTCTTCGGCGATGCGGACCATGTGAAAGTTGTGGCCACCCCGTATCCTGGACATGTAGTTCTTTGTGGCAAAGAAATGATAATGAAGCTTGGAGAGAAGCTCGGACAGTTCAAGTTCTACCGAGAACATGCCCTGTCCCGCCTCTCCTCCGACCAGGACGCTCCATTCCATACGGATCTCCTTTTTCTCGGCAGTGCTCGGTTTTTTGCGACGAGGCCTATTCACGACATCCGGGTCGATGAGCAGGACTGCAGCCTGGGCGGGGTTCGAGTTTGCATAACGGGGATGTCACAACGCCGATATGACGCAGGCCCGAGGGATTCATGGTCCGGCCTGAAGCGTGAAGGGATTACAGCGACCCCCCCTTTTCCATCAGGCCCATAAGCTTTTTGTACACACCCTGCAGGAGGGATTCGATTGTCTCGTTTTTTTTCCGAAGCGGCAGCCATTCGAGGATATGCTCGTTGTCGGCGATGACTTTTTCTTTCAACTCCTCGAACTGACCCTGAATTTCAGCCGCCTTTTCCAGGCCGTATTTCTTTTCGTAATCCTTCAGGGCCCGTTCGAAGGCATCTTTCATTTCAGCCGCCCCCATCATCTTCAAAGAAAGCCCGGGGGAACATTGACCTCCGGGCTCTCTCAAGCTGTTTGTTAAACGTTTATTTTACCCACTCCGGCTGACCTGAAGGCGCGAATCCGTCGTCGGTCAGTACTTTGACGATCGTCTCAAGATTCGTTTTTGTGTCATCAAATGTTACGATGGCCAGATGATTAAACTGGTTCACCTGATATTCTTTCACGCCAGGAATCTTTCCCAGGATATAACTTACCCTGCTCGCCGTGGCAGGTCACCCGCAGTCTGGAATCAGGAGCTTGACCGTTCTGTCAGCCGCAAAGAGAGGCTGGGCCGACAGAAACAGGAACATCACGCTCACAAGACCTAGCACCCATAGCAGTCGCCTTCGCTTCATAGGAACCCTCCTACGTTTTTATTATAGTAAACACTGGCTGAGGTAAAATCCAGAGAAATTCGTCTTGATACGAAAGAAAAAGCGATCCGACAAAAAATCTTGGCATTTATTCACCCGACCTGATAATTTACCGAGGTGATCACCATCCTTCTGCCGGCCCGTGTGGAGAGACGTTGAAGGCGTAAGACTCCGGGATGAAAGAGGGTTTGACATATGAATCGCCGTGGATTTCTTAAGAATGCCGCCGTGGTCGGAGCGGGGCTCACCCTGTCCGGCACTTGCGGTCTTGTCTTCCGTGCGCTCGAGGCCTCGGAGAGAGTGGACCTGGCCGTGGCCCAGGGTGGGGTGCCTTCGCAGGTCACGAGGGCGGCCATCGACGTAATGGGTGGCATGAAGCGGTTTGTTGCCCGGGGTGATGTCGTTGTCGTGAAGCCCAACATCGGGTGGGACCGCACGCCGGAATACGCCGCAACCACGAACCCCGAAGTGGTCGGAACGATTGTCAGGCTGTGCTATGAGGCCGGCGCAAAGAAGGTCAAGGTCTTTGATCGGACAGTGAGCGACGCCCGAAGATGCTACAGGCAAAGCGGGATCGCCGATGCGGCGGGCGCTGCCGGTGCCGAGGTGAGTCATATCGACGATAGGAAGTTCCGTGATGTGCGGATGAACGGGCTAGTCCTGAAGTCGTGGCCCCTATATGTGGATGTCCTGGAGGCCGACAAGGTTATCAATGTCCCCATCGCTAAAGAACATGGCCTTTCGAGGCTGACTTTGGGCATGAAGAACTGGATGGGTGTGATGGGTGGATGGCGAAGCCGGATTCACCAGAGTATCGACGAAAGCCTCGTTGATGTCGCCAAAGCCGTCAAGCCGACACTCACGGTCCTCGATGCGGTAAGGATCCTAACGGCGAACGGTCCCACGGGCGGAAGCCTCAGCGATGTCAAACAGCTCAATCTCGTTGCCGTCGGTACCGACCAGGTGGCCATGGACTCCTTCGGGGCGACCCTCTTCGGTTTCAAGGGCAGCGACCTCGGTTACGTCCGGCTTGGAGCGAAGGCCGGCCTCGGCGTGATGGATCTTGCGAAACTCAAGATCAAAAAAATTCAGGTGTGAAGATCCGTCATTTATCCCAAGTGATTTGACTCCATGATCAAGAACTTACGCAGAGCCTCCCAGGCGGTCTTCCTCCTTCTATTCCTTTTTCTCTTCATACAGACCGAGTCAAAGGGGTATGACGATCTCGGCTATCCCGTTCGGCTCTTTCTCGACTTCGACCCTCTCATTTTTCTCACCACTTTACTCGCGTCCCACACCGTTCCCGTCGCCTTTTACCTGTCGGTTATCCTGATCGTGCTGACCATTTTTATGGGTAGGGTCTTCTGCGGGTGGGTCTGCCCGCTGGGGACGCTGAACAACATGACGGGTACCTTACGGAAGGCGCGCCCCATCGGCGACCGGAGGCGTCTTTACCGCTGGAAATATTACATTCTCCTTTTTATTCTCGCGGCCGCCCTTTTCAGGCTTCATCTCACAGGTGTTCTTGATCCGCTGTCGCTTCTGATCCGATCTCTTTCGGTGAGTATCTACCCCCTGATCAATTATGCCGTGAGGTCCTTCTTCGACACGATATTCTTCTGGAATCCCTCGGTCATGGTTCAGGGATCGGAATTCCTCTATGACCTTTTGAAGAGAAGTGTTCTTGCCTTTGAACAGCCCTTCTTTGTCCAGAGTGCCTTCGTCGGCCTTCTCTTTCTGATCGTTTTGGGTCTGAACCTCATCGAAAGGAGGTTCTGGTGCAAGTTTCTCTGTCCGCTCGGCGCGCTCCTCGGGGTCCTGTCCCGCTACGCCCTGCTCCGAAGGTCGCTGAGCGAGGGCTGTGACGCCTGCGGGGCCTGCGAAACGCTCTGCCAGGGTGGCGCCATACACGATGGGGACCGTTGGAACTTGAGCGAATGCCTCTACTGCATGAACTGCGACGACCTCTGCCCGAGGAATGCTGTCTCCTTCGGCTTCTCCGCCAAGGGAGCACCGGCGGCGCTGGATCTGGGAAGGCGTAATGTCGTTATCGCCTTCGCTTCCGGGCTCGTGACCGTGCCCCTGCTCAGGACGACGGCCCTTTCAAAGCCCGGCTATGTGAACCCCAGGCTGATCCGCCCGCCGGGGGCGCTGGAAGAGCGGGAATTTCTGAGGGCCTGCATCAAGTGCGGGGAGTGTATGAAGGTCTGCATCACCAACGGCCTTCAGCCCATCCTTTTCGAGGCGGGTTTGGAAGGGATCTGGTCGCCCGTCCTGATCCCGCGGATCGGTTACTGTGAATACCGCTGTACGCTCTGCGGGCAGGTCTGTCCGACAGGGGCCATCGCGAGGCTCCCGTTGGAAGAAAAACAGAAAGTCAAAATCGGCCTTGCCATGATCGACGAAGGGCGTTGCCTTCCCTATGCCCACGCAACGCCCTGTATAGTCTGCCAGGAGGCGTGCCCCACCTCCCCGAAGGCCATATGGCTCGAAGAGGCCCAGGTGAGAAACCGGGAAGGACGGGTCGTCCGCGTGAAGCGGCCGCGTGTGGACCTCGAGCTTTGCATCGGCTGCGGGATCTGTGAAACCCTCTGCCCCGTGATTGGCCAGCCGGCGATTTATGTCACCAACGTGGGCGAATCCAGGTCCAAAACAAACCAGCTTCTCCTCCCGGGGGCGGCGACGTGATCGCTTTCGGTCTTCCGGGGTGATATAAAAAACCCTCTCCGAGAGGGCTCTCTAAAGGCGGGACCGGGACCGTACGGTCATGGAGAAATGGCGTTTTGCCTTTTGCGGTTTCCTGACTTTTGGGGAAGGGGCTTCAGATCAGGCCCAGGTGTCGATGTTCATGCCTTTGATCCGGGCCCTGTTGAGGACGATCGATCCGTCACGGGTCTTTCCGTAAAAGGACAGGATCCCGCCGAGGAAAACGGCATCCTGCCGGTCGCCGTTTCGATCAGGTTTTTCATCCGGCGGGGTGAGCCGATAAGGGAGGCTTGATGTCCCGGAGTGAGTGATTTCCGGGGTCCTGAAAGACTCCAGTTTCACCGGGAGCCAGGGGCCCTGGAAGCTCCTGCCGGGACTTCCCGGGGCCATATAGACGTTCTCTGCTGTCGCGAGTGTATGTACCTTCATATCAGGTAGACCGGATTTATTGAAAGTTTTCCTCCTCCACGGCGACCTCTCGGGAGGTGATGCGTGAAGGCATGGCGGAACCATTCCCCGTCATCAGAGTTTCCTGGTAAAAAAATTATAAAGGAAGTCTGTCTGCTGGGGCGAGAGGTCAAACTTCAGGGCTGCTTCTTCCACCAGCTTGCTCAGCTTCCGATCGGGCTGTGTCTCGCGCATTTCCGATATCCATTTGATTGCCTTGCGGATTTCTTCTCCTTCGGGCAGCGTCGAAGCCATTTCTCACCCTCCTCGCGATGGAATCTATAGAAATTTCTATAACATAAAATGATATTAAAATCCTCAGAAAAAGCAGGTTTTCCTGCTTCTATATATAACGATGGCCCCTTGATTTGTAAAGGTCCTGTAGCCGATATCAGAAAAGTGCGGTCGTCCGGACGTAACGCAAGCGTGCGATAATCATCTTGGCAAAAAGAGCGATTTTAGGTATGGAAAAAATGCGAGCGTGGTTTTGCTATTCGAAGAGGGAGGAAGGAAAAGGCATGGCGTCGAAAGTCTATTATTCCAAACGGATCGATTCAGAGACGATCCGGGCCGTTTTTGAAAAAGCCCTCGCCGATGCAAAGAGGAAGATTACGAGGGGTGATGAGGTGGCTATCAAGGTTCATTTCGGGGAGAAAGGAAACACGCGCTATGTCTCCCCCGGGCATATCCGGCCGGTCATCGAGGCGCTCAAGCCTCTCGAGGGACAAGTTTTTCTGACCGATGCGAACACCCTTTACAGGGGAATGAGGCTCAACGCCACGGACCACCTGAACATTGCGAAGGAGCACGGGTTTGAAGCCCTGAAAACGAAGATCGTCATCGCCGATGGCCAGTCCGGCGAAGAGGAGGAGGAAGTGGGGATCCCGGGCAGGATCTTCTCGAAAGTGAAGGTTGCGAGGCGCATTGCCCGGGCGAATGCCATCATCGTCATATCCCACTTCAAGGGACATATCCTCTTCGGTTTCGGCGGTGCCATCAAGAACCTCGGCATGGGTTGCGGCTCCCGAGCCGGTAAACTGGAGATGCACTCCAAGATAAAGCCCTATGTGAACGCGGACTGCATCTCCTGCGGCCAGTTTGTGGAAAATTGCACGGCCGATGCGATTTCCATGCAGGATGATGAAAAGGCGGTCATCGATCCCGGTCGCTGCATCGGCTGCGCGGAGTGCATTGCCATCTGTTGCAATGAAGCCATTGAGATCCCGTGGCACGGCGCAACCAGTCTTGAAGCGATGGAGCGATGTGCGGAATATGCCCTCGGGGCGGCAAAGGGCAAGACCTGTGTCTGTGTCAATTTCGTCAATCACATCACGAAAGACTGTGATTGTATGCCCGATTCGGAGGTCATCGGTAAGGATGTGGGCCTTGTTGCATCGGCAGACCCTGTGGCCTGCGACCAGGCCTCATTCGAGCTCGTTTTTAAAAACGAACGAAACGTAGATATTTTCAAGAAAGCGACTCACGTCGACGGGACGCATGTTACAAGATATGGGGCAACCATCGGCTTGGGGGAGATTCATTATACGCTTGTGGAACTGTAAGCCGGGTGGTTTGTGAAGGCAGGGTCCTCGTGAAAAACCCTGATGGTGTGAGCCCGGATTGCCTGGGCCATCGGTCCTGACGCCTAAAAGTCCACACTGCCGAGGTCGATATCGTGCATTTTCTCTGCGCACCTCCGGAGGAACCCGCAGAGCTTGTCAAAGGGCCAGGCCAGAATGACGATGAGGTGCAGGGCAATTCTCTCTGCCAGGGTGTGACGTGGATGGATGACGGAATACATGGACGATCCTTTCTGGAAGTTTTCGGTCACTCCATTTTTCAATACACGTTTGATGCCATGGCCCCCTTGAGGAGAACACGCCCTTCATTTCTCCGGGAAAATATTTCATTTCATACCCTCCTTCTACGGAATGGGCCTTTTTTCTTTTCCCCGACCTGAAAAAATCAGTCTCTCCCCTTTCGTTTCCGGGCCGTCAAAGGTCTTGAAGGAACTCTGACGGTTTGCATCGATTAGGCACTGTCAATAATCAAAGCAGAAAAAACGTTGGTCTTTTGACACATGCCGGAATTCCGAACAAATTCTCCCAAAGACAGGGAACTTGATGCAACGATAAATGGCTATATGGCTGATTATACTGGTAAATATTTTGGCAGCATCAAGGATTAGAGGCACAAGAAATGCATCCAGTTATATAAAGAAATATGCTCGGTTTCGGGTGACCGTTAAGGCCTGAAAAAGGGCATTTCTGGTTCGGAGCAGGAGAAAGGATCGCTGAGGACAGCGCATCTCGAAACAGAACATAGAAGGGGGGAAAAAATGAAAAGGAAAGAGTTCGAAACGATTCGGAAGATGCTCGTTGCGATGATCCACGAATTAACCTCTAAGGCCCTGTCCCTTTCAGAAATCAGGGGCATTCACGTGAACCTTCCCGATCCGAGCGATGTAGCCTCCCTGACCTCTCACCGGGACTTCAGCCTGATTGTGAAGGAACGGGAGCGGGAGCTTCTCGAAAGGCTGAGAGAGGCCCTCGAGCAGATCGACAGCGGAGTTTACGGCATCTGCGAGGACTGCGGAGAAACAATTGCCCTGAAGAGACTGATGGCCCGCCCGACCACGAGCCTTTGCGTCGCATGTCAGTCACACAAGGAAGTCCATGAAAGGCGCCTGCGTGCTGCGTCTTATTAAAAGAGAAAGGAGGGCGATTACAAGGAGGAAAGGCACGATCCGTTAACCTGGATCACCGGGTAGCCCCCGGATAGAAGTTAAGAAAATCATGAGAAAAGGAGGGTGAGATGAATAAAGCTGATTTGGTAAGCGAAGTCGCAAAGGTTGTAGAAACAAAGAAAGCCGCTGCTGAAGCGGTCGATTGTGTCTTCGAGGTGATCACGAAGGCATTGAAAAAGAAAGCGAGGGTAACCCTCGTGGGTTTCGGAACTTTTGCCGTGACCAAGAGGGCGGCCAGAAAGGGGAGAAATCCCCGGACGGGCAGAGAGATAAAGATTCCCGCCAAGAATGTTCCGAAGTTCATCCCCGGAAGAGAACTCAAGAATGCCGTAAAGTAGTCATGTGGAGAAAAAAAGCCCCCGGGAAACAGCACCCCGGGGGCTTTTTTTTGCCCGCCTGCCCGGCGAGCGCATTGCTACGCCCTTTTAACGAGAAACCTTCAGCTTTCATCCTTCAGGCTTCGAAAGAAATACCTCATCTGTGTGAGGAAGAGGTCCGCATCCTCCGTTGCCATGGCCCGCTGTTCCATCGGGCAGATCGAGACCCCGTCACGGCCTATGATGTGTGGAACGGTCAGGAGCGACTCCATTGGGATATTGCTTTTCTTCAGAAATTCTGCGGCGGGTTGTGAAGAGACCCCGGCAAAGACCGATACGATCATCCTCGAAGCCACGACGAGCTTTGCGGCGGCAAGGCCGATGACCCTGTCGTAGAGGCGGCAGTTCCGATACCGTGAGGAGCAGGCCTCGATACATGCCACCAGGGGTACTAACCCCTGGTTCTTCGAGGTGTAAACGACGTTCCCCTCATGGATGAGGGCCAGGGCGTATTGCGAGAAATCGGGCTGGATCATTCCAGATGTCTCTTCAGGGGGCCGGTGCTCATGCCGGCCAGCACCGCCCAGAGGACATTGGTGAGGGTAAGCGCAAGAAGAAGTCCCCCGATAAATGAGGCAGGCAGGGTCATCATGTAGTAGTCCGTGACCACAAGCCAGGGGATCTGGATGCCGAAACCCAGGAGGGCCGAGCGGAGGTAGGAATGGCCGCGCCTGAAGAAGTATCCCGTAGAAAGACCGAGAAGGGCGTTTCCGATCAGGATATAGGGGTTGGTCATCAAATAAGCCGCATAGAGAGAACCGGCAAATCCCGACAATACTCCCCCGATCGGGCCGAAGGCAAAGGCCGCAAGAAAGATGGCATACTGGAAGAAGTGGATCTTGAAACCCCAGGGGGTTGAGAGATGAAGCGCCCCAAGGAGATTGGGAAGAAGCATCAGGATAACGAGGGCGGTGATACTTTTTTCGTTTATCTTCACACCGAGGGTTAGAGCCCGCTCATAGGACATAACAAAAAACCTCCCGTGAAAAATAGCGTCGTCTGTTTGATTTTTATCACAGAATGCCTTTTCTGTGAATCTTTTTCCCCTGGCGTATCATGCCGGCCGCCCGGAGGAGTCCCTCTTCTGAATCACTTTCCGGAAGAGCTTTGCGGGAAGACTCTCCGTCGTCCGCAGGGCGCCCTTGGGGCAGACCTCGATGCAACAATAACAGCGAATGCATTTGTCGTAGTCGAAGCGGAGCTTCGTCCCCGCCTCCTCGATGGCCCGGGCTGGGCAGAACGTCCAGCAATCCCCGCAGAGCTCACAGAGGCTTTCATCCGCCACGGGCCTCCTCGTCAGGTGCCGCCTGACAAATCCCTGAACGGGTTTCGGACCGTAAACGAGGGAGGTCACCCCGGGCATTTTGAAATTCTCGATCCTCGGCAGAACCCCCTCAACATCTATAGGTCCGGGCATCAGTCCCATCTGCCGGGCCACTCTGTTGGTCAGCAGATCCTCCGGTTCGATGCCGAGCATGCGGCAGACCGTGGCATCGATGGCCAAAGCACTGTCGCTGGCCATGAGAACACCGAGATGCCGGGGAATCCCCCCACGGCCCGGGCCCTGGCCCTCCAGGGCGATGATGCCGTCAAGAATGGTCAGGCAAGGATTGACGACCTGGTGGATCTGAACGAGGAGCCTTGCGAACATCTCGTGGTTCACCCCCGTCCGCATGTGCCACTCGGCCTTTCGGAACCCCACGATGCAGCCGAAACAATTTTTAACCCCCAGTGTGAGTAACATCTGGCTGTGCGTCTTGAGCTTGGGAAGGTTGATCACCATGTCGGCCCCCAGGACCTCCTCGGCCATGTCGATCCTGCCGAAGGGATCCCCGATGTCCACCTTGACGGAGGTCCTGAATTCCGCAAGCCCCACGTCGAGACCGGCGAGGGCATCTCGTACACCGTTATCCTTCAGAATTTTTTCAAAAGATCCCAGGGCGGAACTGTCCGATATCGTGACCCTAGCCCTTTTTTGAAGCAGATATTCACTGACGGCCTTGATGACGGCGGGGTGGGTGAGCAGGGCTTCATCGGGTGAGGCGGGGGAGAGGAAGTTCGGTTTGACCAGGACCCGGGTTCCCGCCTTGATGTTTTCTCCGCCGAGGGAAGCCATCATTTCGAAGATATGGGATCTCAGCTTGTCATCATGGTAAGAGGATCTTTTGACGATGACCCGGGGCATGGCTTGTGGCACCTTAGGGCGTGCATATTGCCCGGTTTTTTTAGACATTATAGCAGAGGGTGGCATGATTCATAACGAAAAATCGCCCGGTGCTTGTTTCATGCCTCCAGCTGTGCTAAAAGCACGGGTCGGGAGAGGTCTATGAAGGTTCCATCAAATCTCTTTTCCATGGCCCGCCTCACGCTTCACGGGGTCCTGCCCTGCGTGCACCGCTATCTCAACGGCTGGAGGGAAAAGGCGAGGAAGATCCCCGATCCGGAACTGCGAAGTCAGGCCCTCGCGAGTATCGAGACGAAGACCTTCCACTGCGAAGGAGGAGCGGTCCTGGCGCTGCTTGCAGGCGACCGGCGGGATGAAGCGATCCGTTTTATCGTTGCCTATCAGACGATCAGCGACTATCTCGACAACCTCTGCGATCGCAGCACATCTCTGAACCCCGAGGACTTCCGCGCACTGCACGAATCCATGCGCCACGCCCTGACGCCCGGCACCCCACCCGGGAACTATTACCGCTTTCGCGATGAACAGGATGACGGCGGGTACCTGACCGCCCTGGTCAAAACCTGCCAGTTTGCCCTGGAGAGGCATCCGGCCTACGGCAAGATAGCGGGAGCCCTTCACGAACTTGCCGGTTATTACTGCGATCTGCAGGTCCACAAGCACGTCAACAAGGAAGAGCGTCTGCCCCGGCTGAAGGCCTGGTTTGAATCTCACCGAAATAATCTTCCGGAAATGAGCTGGTACGAGTTTGCGGCCTGCACCGGATCGACACTCGGGATCTTCTGCCTCTTCTCACACGCTTTTCAGGAACGTTTTTCAGATGACCTCGCCCACAGGGTCAAAGAGGCCTATTTTCCCTGGGTCCAGGGCCTGCACATCCTGCTGGATTATTTCGTGGATCAGGAAGAGGATCATCTGGGAGGCGATCTGAACTTCTGTTCCTATTACGATGACGAAAAACAGATGGAGGAGCGCTTCACCCACTTTTTCGAGCAGGCCGACAGGGGCATCGCTCAGCTCCCATCCCCGGAATTCCACCGGATGATCAACCGGGGACTGCTGGCCGTTTATCTCTCCGACAGGAAGGTGGACGCCCAGGTGAGGGTCCGGAAACTGGCTCGGAAGATGATCCGACGCAGAGGCGGAATCACGCTCTTCTTTTTTCTCCACGCCTGGTTCTACCGGCGGATCTTTGAATGGACGCGCCGGCTCCATGCCGGTAGAAAGGCACCGATACCATCGGGTTAGAAAGTACAGGTGCCTGCCGCACACCCGCCGGAGTAGTCCGACCCGGCTGATACAAACTCTATTTCCGAAGATTCCCGTCCTTCTTTACTGCTGTAAAAGGACAGCACCTGCTCCTCGCGACTGCCGTACCGGTAGACCGTAATCCCCTTGCACTTCAAGTGGTAGGCCCTCAGGTAGATGCTTCGGACATCTTCGACCGTCGAATCGGCCGGCAGATTGATCGTCTTTGAGACGGAATTGTCCGTGAAGGTCTGGAAGGCACTCTGGATGCTCAGGTGTTCTTCGGGCGATACATCGAAGGCCGTGACAAATAGTCTTTTCAGGTCGGCCGGGACGGCCCGGACCGTCTTCAGGCTTCCAACCCTTGCAATCTCGGCAATGATTTCACGGCTGTAGATGCCTCTGCTCCGGGCCATCTCCTCGAAGATGGAGTTGGTCTCGAAGAGTCTCGTCCCCGAAAGCACATTCCTTACGAAGCTCACAGCGAAGAGGGGTTCGATACCGCTCGAACAGCCGGCAATGATGCTGATCGTGCCCGTGGGGGCGATAGTGTTGACGGTGGCATTGCGCATACGAATGTTCTTCCGCGCATGGACGGACTGATCAAAGTTCGGGAAAACGCCCCGCTCCTCCGCCAGCTCCGCCGAAGCCCTCAGGGACGCACCGCGGATGAAGCGCATGAGCTTTCGGGCAAAATGGACGGCCTCGCCGCTGTTGTAAGGAATGCCGAGCCTGATCAGCATGTCCGCAAACCCCATGACCCCCAGGCCGATTTTTCGGTTGGCGAAGGTGATCTCGCGGATCTGGGGCAGGGGGAAACGGTTCACCTCGATGACGTTGTCGAGGAACCGGATGCCCCACCGGATACGGTCCCGGAGACCCTGCCAGTCGATTTTCTTACCCGAGACCATTTTCTCCAGGTTGATGGATCCCAGGTTGCAGCTCTCAAAGGGCAGGAGAGGAAGCTCTCCGCAGGGATTCGTCGCCTCGATCCTGCCTATCCCGGGGGTGGGATTCCTCCGGTTGATCTCGTCCAGGAAGATCAACCCCGGGTCTCCCGTGCGCCAGGCCGCATTGACGATAAGATCGAAAATCGCCCTGGCCTTGAGGGTCCGGACCTTTTCCTTCGTCCGTGGGTTGACGAGATCAAAGGGGCCGTTTTTCAGAACGGCCTTCATGAACCGGTCGGTGACGCCGACGGAGAGATTGAAGTTCGTAAAGCGCCCCCGTTCCATTTTCGCTTCGATGAAGTCGATGACATCGGGATGATCGCATCGAAGGATGCCCATGTTGGCTCCGCGCCTTCTTCCTCCCTGGACGATGACCCCCGTGGCCTGATCGAAGATGCTCATGAATGAGACGGGCCCGGAGGCCTCTCCCTTCGTTGTGGAGACGAGATCCCCTTTCGGTCTTAACCCGGAGAAGCTGAACCCCGTACCGCCGCCCGTCTGATGGATTTTGGCCATGTCTTCCAGGGCATCGAAGATACCGTCTATGGAATCTTCCACGGGGATGACGAAGCAGGCCGAGAGCTGGCCGAGGGAGGTCCCCGCATTCATCAGCGTCGGCGAGTTGGGGATGAATTCCAGGCTTTTCATCATGGAGAAAAATTTTTCCTCCGTCTCCTCGACGGACCGTGATCCCCGGAATGCTTTCTCCGCCTGCGCGATGTGATGGGCCACACGCCTGAAGAGTGCCCCCGGCGTCTCCACGACGTTCTGGGCATCATCCTTGAGGAGGTATCTCCTCTTCAGAACCTCCATGGCGTTGATGGAAAGCTTGAGGTCATCCCGGAGCCCCAGGGCTGCCTTGGCCGTGCGGATCTCAGCCCTCCGTTCCCGGTAGAGGATGTAGCTTCTGGCGATTTCGGTATAGCCGGCCTTCATGAGGCCCCGCTCGACGATGTCCTGGATGGATTCGACATCCAGCAGCCTGCCGGCATATTGAGTGGAAATCTCCCTGAGGACGATTTCCGTGACGATTCCGGTGACAAAGGCGGCCCTGCTTTTTTCCTGGAGAACCTCCAGGGCGGCCCTGAAGATGGCGTTTTCGATTTTTCCCCTGTCGAACCTGACGATCGAGCTGTCCCTCTTCTTCACCTTGTGCGGCAGGATGATTTTTTTCATCGGTGCCTCCGTGGATGGCGCCTGAGTCCGGGTGACTAAATACCTCTTTCAGCCATGAAGTTCGCCAGATCGGCCACGCGACACGAGTATCCCCACTCGTTGTCGTACCAGGCGACGACCTTGGCCATGTTCCCGCGCAGGACCTGTGTGAATTCCAAATCCACGATGGACGAGTGGTCGTCCCCTTTGAAATCCATGGAGACGAGCGGACCCTCTTCGCAGGCCATGACGCCCTTGAGCTCCCTCTGGGCGGCGTTCTTAAGAAGTGATCGCAGGTCCTCCGTCGACGAAGATCGTTTCAGTTCCGCCGTGAAATCGACGATGGAAACCGTCGGCGTGGGCACACGGACGGAATAACCGTCAAAGCGGCCCGCCCCCGTGGTGGTCGGGATGATGTTCACGGCGGCCGCCCGGGCCCTTCTCAGATCCCTGTGCGGGAGATCCAGGATTCGCTGATCATTCGTGTAAGAATGGACGGTGGTCATCATGCCCTTCTCGATTCCGATGGACCGGTGGATGACCATCACGGGCGGGGCAAGGCAGTTGGTCGTGCAGGAGGCATTGGAAATGATGCGGTGTTTCCTGGGGTCGTAAGCGGTGTGGTTGACGCCCATGACGACGGTGATGTCCTCCCCCTTTGCCGGTGCCGTGATGATCACTTTTTTCGCACCGGCCTGCAGGTGGGCCGATGACTGCGGGCCCGCCACGAAAAGCCCCGTCGATTCGATGACGATGTCCACGCCCTCGTCGTCCCAGGGGATGGCGGCGGGATCCCGAAGCGAAAAGCTCTTGATTACGTGACCGTCTATTACGAATCTCTCTTTCTGTACCTCGACCCTGCCGGGGTAACGGCCGTAGTTCGTGTCATATTTGAAAAGGTGGGCGTTTGTTTCCACGTCGAAAAGGTCGTTCACGGCCACCACTTCCAGTACCCCGGGGTACCTTTCCATGACGGCTTTCAAAACCTGCCTGCCGATCCTCCCGAATCCGTTGATGCCGAGACGTATCATAAAGGCTCCTTTGTTTCCGAGAATGCGTCCGTTTGATCCGCTGACCGGTTTCAATGGTCATCGAGTCGATATTTATGCTCCGTCAGAAGATCGTAACTGGTCCTTAGCGAATGATGCATCTGCGCGTTTTCGAGCGCGATGGCGCTCAGGTTGGCCACTGCTTCCAGGAAACGGATCTCCTGCTTGCTGAAGGGGCGGATCTCCTTCGTGTAGACCCGCATGACGCCGATCACTTTTTCCCCGACCTGCAGGGGGACCACAAAAACCGATTTGATGCCTTCTTTCCTTGCCTCCTCGGTGTACTGAAAGTCCCTGTCTTTCTGGGCATCCCTGACCCAGGTCATTTTCCCTTGCAGGGCCTTGCGGTCCAGGCCGCTTTCTTCGATGAGCACGGGTCCTTTTGTGATGTACTTCCTGGACAGTCCCGCGGCGGCGCTCATGAGGAGTCTCTTCCTGCGCTCGTCGAGGAGCCGGATCGAACAGGCTTTGACCTTCATCGAGTCCTGGACGCACCGCAAGATCTTTTCCAGAACCCTGGCCGGATCCAGCGAGGCATTAATGACCCTCGCCACTTCGTAGAGGGCCTCGAAGTACTGGAATTCTTTTTTCTTCATGGTTCCTTCCTTGGTCAGATATTTTTCAGGGCGGCCACGTAATAATGATCGAGATATTCCCGCACCATCCTGCGTGCTGAAAATCTGGGAGCATTGCTTCTGATCGTCTCCTTCATCATTTTGACCCAGCCGTGGGGGACACCGTCCTCTGATACCCCGTAATAGAGGGGGATGATTTCATTCTCGAGGAGACGATAGATCGATTCGGCATCGGCCCGGTCCCTTTCTCCGGCGGGAGTTCCATCGCCGAAGGCCCAGCCATTTTTGCGGTTGTATCCTTCTATCCACCACCCGTCGAGGATGCTCAGGCTCGGGACGCCGTTAAGGGCGGCCTTCATCCCGCTCGTCCCGCAGGCCTCCAGAGGGGGTATGGGGTTGTTGAGCCAGACATCAACGCCGTGGACCATGTACTGCGCGAACTGCTCGCCGTAGTCCTCGACAAAAGCGATGCGTCCTCCCATCGCCGGATCGCAGGCGGCACGAAAGATCTCCTGGATAATGAGCTTTCCCGTATCGTCCGCCGGATGGGCCTTTCCGGCAAAGATGATCTGTATGGGCCTCCAGCGGCTGTTGAGCATTTTCTTCAGCCGTTCCACATCCTGGAAGATGAGGTCCGCCCGCTTGTAGGTGACGAATCGCCGGGCAAAGCCGATGGTCAGTACCGAGGGATCCAGCAGGGCTCCCCCTGCCAGGATGGTCGTGGGATTGCCGTGGCGAATCGTCCATTTCTTCCGTCCCAGGTCTCGGACGGCGTCGATCAGTTTGATTTTGAGCCAGTAGTGGGTCTTCCACAGTTCTTCATCGGGGATATCATCGATGCGATCCCAAATGGACGGTTCGTTATGCCTTGAAATCCAGTCCAACCCCAGATAACGGTTGAAGAGGAGTTCCATCTTGGGTTCTATCCATGTGGGAACGTGGATGCCGTTCGTGATGTATTCGATGGGGACCTTTTCCTCCGGTATTTCAGGCCAGAGACCCTGCCACATCTTCCGGGCGACCTCGCCGTGCTTGAAGCTGACGGCGTTGCGATAACCGCACATCCGGAGGGCAAAGGCCGTCATGTTGAATCCCGCTTGGGGCTCCTGGGGATGGACCCCCAGTTGAAGGAATTCATCGCGGGAAAGTCCCAGGGATGGCCAGTAGGCTCTGAAATACTTTTCCATCAGGTGAAAAGGAAAAACGTCATGACCGGCCGGGACGGGCGTGTGCGTTGTGAAAATGGAGGTGTTCTTTACATACTCCGCGGCTTCCTGGAAGGTCGCATCCGATGCCATCCTGTTTCGGATCCTTTCCAAAAGCGCGAAAGCCGGATGACCTTCGTTGAGATGAAGGATAGAGTGCCGGATCCCGAGAGCATCCAGGACCTCGGAACCGCCGATACCGAGAACAATCTCCTGGCGTAAACGCTGCTCGACATCGCCGATGTACAGGTGTGCCAAAACCTTCCTGTTCCAGGGGTCATTTATTTCGATATCGGTGTCCAGAAGGTACAGGGGAACCCGTCCCACTGAGACCTTCCAGACGGCCACGTGGATCGGCGGATCGATCATGGGGACCCTGACCAGAACCGGATTGCCCGCATCGTCCAACACCCGCGTGATGGAAGCCTCTTCCCGGTTCAGAAACTCGTCCTTGCTGTCCTGCCAGCCGTCGTCGCGTATTTCCTGATGCACGTATCCCTCGGGGTACATGAAGCCCATGGCCGCCAGAGGAACCCTCAAGTCGCTGCATTCCTTGAGATGGTCCCCGGCGAGGAATCCCAGGCCGCCGGCATAGAACGGGATCGAATGGTGCAGGCCGTACTCGGCGGAAAAGTGGGCCACGGTGTAATTTTCCGGTACGGGGATCTTCTGCGCACACCAGCAGTCCTCCTCCGCCAATTCTTTCCGGAACTGATCCAGGAGCGTATCGTATGCCTTGAGATACTCATGGTTTGAAAGGACCCTTTTGAAAAAATCCGCCGGCACTTCCCTGAGCATCTTTGCCGGGTTATGAATGCTTTCCTTCCAGATCTGCCTGTCAATCGTTTTATAGAGCATCCTTACGGCCGGGTTCCAGCTCCACCAGAGATTGCCGGCGAGCTCTCCCAGCCCGGCTAACCTTTCCGGGATATTGGAGAATTCTGGGCGCTTTTCTTTCACAGTGGTTATTCCTCAAGAAAGGAAAAAGGTCCTCATCCGAGGGGGATGAGGGGGACGTGTGCCTTGATGCATGACGGATATAAAGGGTTCAACCGGACGTATCTTTGAATGTGACCCGATCGGAGCTTCCTGCTGCGAAAGAGATGGATGAGCCAGAAAAGTGTCCCGATGAGGATGATGATCCCCATGGCCTCGCTCTCGTATTGCCTGAAATCCCTGCTGAGCGGCAAACCCCCCGAGAACCAGGATCGCCTCACCTTCGATGAAGGAGCCAATCAGTATGGCCAGATAACCATAGGTTTCAAGGCTGGATTGAAATGTCATACTGATAATCTGAACTGGTTCCTTGATAGATAATTGTTAGCCCAAAACCATAGTGATGGCAAGAAGATAAAACGAAGGGCATCTTGCCTTCAAAAGAGGCGAGATATTGAAGACCTTTTTTAAAGTATCATTTTGACATCGCATCCCGGCTGCATTAATATTTCCGAAGGGATGAAATAAATTCAAGAGAAGGGTAAATTCCATGCAGGCAGAAGCTCCTCTGGAAAAAGTGAAGTCCGAACTTGAAAGAGGGGTATCGCTGTCCAAATGCAGGCAATGCGGATGCATGAAGGGAGCGCTGGAGGAAATGAGGGCCGTTCTCTCTTCGCATCGGGATAGGGAATCCTCTGCTCTCAGACGGGACGTTTCCTCATGGATGAACCGCCTCGGGGATACCCTCTATACCTGACTGGGCTGTAAACACTGCTACCCGGCGGTGGCATTGAACCTTTTCAGCGGGGCGTACCCGGAGAGGCAACGGCCGGAGCCCCCGTCAGGCACAGGGGCGGTTTCTGCCCGCACCTGGCCCCCGGTCGTCGGAGAGTTCTTCGTTTCACAGGACCATCGGAATGGTCCCTTCGCCGTATCAACCCTGGCAAGTATCCCTCTTGCAGACGCGCTTGCGCGGATCAAGCCTGGTCATCTCTGCATTGTGGGCAAAACAGAAACGGAAAATATCGGCATTGAAAAGATCATACAGAATACCATATCCAATCCTGCCATCCATTTCCTCATCCTGGCCGGAAAGGATCCGGAGGGCCATCGGAGCGGCGCCACACTCCTTGCCCTGTGCCGTAAAGGTGTCAACGCCGGCATGAAGGTGATCGGCTCCCCGGGGAGGCGCCCGGAGTTCAGGAATGTCTCAAGGGGAGAGGTGGAAGCCTTCAGAAGCCAGGTCAAAGTGGTGGACATGATCGGGTGTCAGGATGTGAAGAAGATCATCTCGAAAATGAAGAAGCTTGCCTCCGGATTCCACCGATCATGCTGCCATGGGGAGTTTTCAAGGCTGATCAAGCCCCTGCCCGCATCAGATGTCGAGATTTTCAGGGCGGGAAAATCGAAGAAGGTGACCCTTGATAAGAGCGGTTATTTCGTGGTTCTGCCGGTGCAGGAGAAGGGCCGGATCCACATAGAGCATTACGCAAACAACAACCGACTTCTTCGGGTTATCGAGGGGGACGATGCCGTAGGCCTCTACCGGATGATCATTGAAAACGGGTGGATCACCGAACTCACTCACGCGGCCTATCTGGGCAAGGAACTCGAAAAGGCCGAGCTTTCGATGAAATTCGGGTTCAAGTATGTCCAGGACGGGGCATAAAAGAGATTCTGCGGTGGTCGGGAGAAACCGGTTTGTCCTTGCATAATATTCCGGCCCTTCCATGAAATCAAAATTGAACCCGCCTGTAAAAGACCCTCTTGGCAACCTCCGCAGAGATGACATAGAGCAGCAGGACAAGTCCAATGCCGACGATAAACCGGACATCCAGGGAAACGAAGCCGAAGGGTTCCCTCAAGGGGCCGAAGGGTAAAAGAAGTGTTGCGGCGATGACGAGAGCGGTCGCGAAAATAAGATACTGGCCGGGACGGCTGGTGAAGAAAGGCTTACGGCTTCGGATGACCAGAACAATCATAGAGGCGGAAAGGACGGATTCGATAAACCAGCCGGTTCTAAACTCATCGACGGTGGCTTGAAGAACAAAGACGAGAAGGGCGAAGGTCAGATAGTCGAAAACGGAGCTTAGAAGCCCGAAGGTGAGCATGAATTTCTTGATGAATTGTATATCCCATCGCCGGGGCTTCTGGATCGATTCCACGTCCGCACTGTCAGCGGCAATTGTCATTTCGGGAAAATCGGTCAGCAGATTCGTGAGCAGGATCTGCTTGGGCAGGAGGGGCAGAAATGGAAGAACCAGCGACGCCCCCGCCATGCTGAACATGTTGCCGAAATTTGCGCTTGTGGCCATGAAAACATACTTGAGCGTGTTGGCAAAGGTCTTTCTCCCCTCCCCGACACCCTGCAACAGGACGTTCAAATTCTTTTCCAGAAGGACGATGTCCGCGGCTTCTTTCGCCACGTCCACGGCGCTATCAACCGAGATGCCGACATCGGCTGCGTGAAGGGCAGAGGCATCGTTGATCCCATCCCCCATATAGCCCACAACATTTCCGGACTTTCTAAGGGCCGTGATGATGCGCTCCTTCTGGTTGGGTTCCACATCGGCAAAGACATCGAAGTCGTTGACCTGTTTTCGCAGAGCTTCATCGCTCGTCTGCCGGAGCTCTGCGCCCGTAAGGATTTTCGATCCCGATAATCCAACTTGATCAGCGACCGTGGCCACGACGAGGGGATTATCCCCGCTTAAGACCTTGAGCGAAATACCTAGTTTTTGGAGTTCACCTATGGTTTCGTCGACGCCGGGCTTGGGGGGGTCATGGAAGACAGCAAATCCCAGAAAAATCATGTCCTTTTCATGATCTTTCTTTATGACGGTTTCAGATGCCATATCTCGATAGGCAATCCCCAGCATCCGGAAACCGGCGCGGCTCGTTTCTGCGTACTGTTGATTGATATGATCACGGATGTTCGAAATACTTTTAATGGTGCCATCTGAGTCCAGGGCTTTCGAACACACCTCAAGGACATTTCTGAAAGCCCCTTTGGTGATAAGGGTGTTTATACCCATCCCCGATACGAGGATGCTCAGGCGCTTTCGGATGAAATCATAGGGGACCTCGTCAAGCTTTTGATAACCGGAAATATCCGGTGATCCGGCGGCTACGATCGCTTCGTCAATGGGGTTGGTGAAGCCTGTCTGGTAACGGGCATTCAGGTAGGCATAGAGAAAAACCTTGTCGCTTTCGCGACCCCCGGCGTCTATGCATGAGCGAAGCCGAACAACACCCTCCGTGAGGGTCCCCGTTTTATCGCAGCAGAGAATGTTCATGCTGCCGAAGTTTTCGATGGAGGAAAGACGTTTGACGATGACTTTTCGATCGGCCATCTTCCGGGCGCCGTGCGCGAGGTTGATGCTGATGATGGCCGGCAGGAGCTGTGGTGTGAGCCCCACGGCAAGAGCCAGGGCAAAGAGGAAAGATTCCATGACAGGCCGATGAAGGTAGACGTTTATGGCGAAGATGGCGATCACAAGTAAAAGCGTCACTTCCATGAGGAAGTAACCAAAGTGCCTGACGCCATGTTCAAACTCCGTTTCGGGGGGCCTGAGTTTAAGACTCTCGGCGATCTTGCCGAATTCCGTCGCCTTTCCGGTTTTTATCATCAAAGCCTGGGCTGTGCCGCTAATCACATGGGTTCCCATGAAAAGGGTGTTTACCCTCTGGCTGAGCGGCGTGTCGGGGGAAAGAATGTTTACGTCC
>JAPLJU010000150.1 GCA_026388445.1 Deltaproteobacteria bacterium | reverse complement strand
TCCTCCTTACCGATGGGAAAGAAACGACGGGACCTCCGTGGAGCCGCCCAGCGCTTTTGACTTCCGATCGATGACTCCACCCTCACCCGCCCGAAGCCCGCAAGCATCTCTTCCAGGAACGCGAGGTGATCCTCCGTGGGGATATCGCCGTAGAGAAAAAACCGGGCATTCGTGGGGGAATAATAGAGTTTGTGAAAGTCCCGGAGCTGCTCATAGGTGAGCGACGGGATCACGTCGGGGTCCCCCCCGGAATCAAAGGCGTAGGCGGTGTCGGGATAAAGCCCCTCCTGAAGGGCCTTGTACATCAGGGAATCGGGTGAGGAAT
This sequence comes from Deltaproteobacteria bacterium, assembly GCA_026388445.1. Lineage (GTDB taxonomy): Bacteria > Desulfobacterota > Syntrophia > Syntrophales > UBA2192 > JAPLJU01. The sequence continues at coordinate 23,613 of JAPLJU010000150.1, read as the reverse complement.
AGGCCCCTTTCATCTCATTGAAGACAATCCCCGACACGGTGAGGGGGCTCCGGGTTTCAACGGGATCCTCGAAGGTGAGGTGATGGCCCTCCTGGAAGAAGGTCTCCCTCAATATCCGGGGTTTCAGCACCAGATCCGTGTAAACCCGGGCAAGGTTGAAGAAATCGGCCCGCACCTGGCTTGCCACGGGGTAAACCGTCTTGTCCGGATAGGTGAAGGCGTTGATGAATGTCTGGAGGGATGCCCGGGACAGTTCATTGAAGGCGTCCTTCACCGGGTATTTTTCGGAACCCGCAAGGACGGTGTGCTCGAGGATATGGGCCACACCGGTGGAATCTAGCGAGGGCGTCCGGAAACCCACAGAAAAGAGATTCTCCCGATCGTCGCAGTGAAGATGGAGAACCCTGGCGCCGGTTTTCATGTGCTCGGCTTCATAGGCCGTGACACGGATCTCCGGGATTTCCTCGACCCGGTTGATTTTGAAGCCGTGGACGATCTCCCCGCCCCGAAGCCTGGGGGCCGGGCAGCCTGTTGATTTCTCCATAAAAACCTCGTGTCGAAGGTATCGGCAACATGACGCTTCTCATCCGATGCCGACTTTTTTCACGTTGAAGTCGAAAAGTAGCCGAAAATCCCCGAGGAGTCAAGGAGTGCGAGACGCCCGTATTTCCGGCCCTGCCGCAGCCTTCCAGGACCGGAACGGCCCGCGGTGGACAACACTCAAAAACAGGTTCGAAAATGTAATTGACAAGATTTCCTTCTGGTGATAGAGACCGTCGGCAAGCACTTGCCGATTGCCTTATGAAACCCCCGTCACCCGACGACATTGAGAAAAAAACGCTCTTCATCCTTCGGATCCTCAGGGACTCACAGCAGACCCTCGGGTCGCGCCTGATCGCGAGGCGGATGTCCGAGCAGGGCACCCGGATGAGCGAGCGGACCATTTGCTATCATCTGCGGTTGATGGACGAGCGGGGGCTCACAAGGCTCGCCGGCCGGCGCGACGGCAGGTTCATTACAAAAATGGGGCTCGATGAGCTGACCAACGCCCGGGTCCGGGACAAACTGGGGCTGGCCATCGCGAGGATCGAGATCCTCGCCTTCAGGACAACTTTCGACCCGAAGAGAAAGCAGGGGCTTCTGCCCGTCAATATCTCGTTCTTTCAGAAGGAGGGCTTCCGGAAGGCCCTGGAAGCCATGCAGCCCGCCTTTCACGCGGGTTTGTGCGTGAGCGACCTCGTCGCCATTGCCGGTGCGGGCGAAAAGCTCGGGGAGATCACCGTCCCGGAAGGCAGGATCGGTCTTGCCACGGTCTGCAGCATTGTGGTCAACGGTGTGCTTCTGAAAAACGGGATCCCCATGGATTCGAAATTCGGGGGTATCCTTCAGATGTCAAAGGGCAAACCGCTTCGATTCGTCGAGCTCATCTACTATTCCGGCTCCTCCCTGGACCCCTCCGAGGCCTTCATCCAGGCCAGGATGACGTCCGTGAAGGAGGTGGCGCGGCGGGGTGATGGAAGAATCCTGGCCAACTTCCGGGAAATTCCGGCACCGAGTCGAAGCCCTGTGGAGAGCATCCTCTCGGACTTTCGCAAAGCGGGTATCGACGGCGTGCTCTCCATGGGTGAGGTCAGTGAACCGATCTGCGAGGTCCCCGTGGATTTGAACAAACTCGGCCTTATTCTCATCGGCGGTCTGAACCCCGTCTGCTGTGCCTGCGAAGCGGGCGTCGAGTCGGAGAACAAGGCCATGTCCACCGTCATGAATTTCGAGGAACTGATCCCCTTCAGGTCAGTTATCGCCATGAAAAAACATTCATGAAGAAAAAATAAAAATACAGGGGGTATTGCCATGTCTGTTATCAAGGAAGTCATTGACAAGGTGAAGAAGATGGATCCCGACCAGCCGGAGTTCCACCAGGCCGTAGAGGAGGTCCTGGAGACGCTGGAACCGACGGTCAAACGCCACCCGGAATTTGTCAAGGCCAAAATCTATGAACGCATCGTGGAGCCGGAGAGGATGATCATCTTCCGGGTGCCCTGGGAAGACGACAAGGGAAACGTCCGGGTGAACCGCGGATTCCGCGTCCAGTTCAATAACGCCATCGGTCCCTTCAAAGGGGGGCTGAGGTTCCACCCCTCCGTCAATCTCGGGATCATCAAATTTCTCGGTTTCGAGCAGATTTTCAAGAACTCCCTGACGACCCTGCCCATGGGCGGCGGGAAGGGCGGTTCTGATTTTGACCCCAAAGGGAAGTCGGACCGGGAAGTCATGCGCTTCTGTCAGTCCTTCATGCTCGAACTCTTCCGTTACGTCGGGGCGGAAACGGACGTGCCGGCCGGCGATATCGGTGTGGGCGCCCGGGAAATCGGCTACCTCTTCGGGTATGACAAAAAGATCCGCAACGAGCACACCGGCGTCTTCACGGGCAAAAGACTGGAATACGGCGGGAGCCTGGTCCGTCCCGAGGCTACCGGTTACGGCTGTGTCTACTTTGCCGCAGAGATGCTGGCCACGCGACGCCTCGATTTCAAGAACAAGATCGTGGCCGTCAGCGGTTCCGGAAACGTCGCCCAGTACACCGTGGAAAAGGTCAACCAGCTGGGCGGGAAGGTGATCACGCTCTGCGACTCGTCCGCGACGGTCGTCGATGAAAAGGGGATCGATGCCAAGAAACTGGACTTCGTTCTCGAGTTGAAGAATATCAGGCGCGGGCGGATCAAGGAATACGCTGACAAATATAAGACGCTCTGCGTGGACGGGAAAAATGTCTGGGAGGCGCTCCGGGAACAGGGTATCAAGGTCGATATCGCGCTGCCCTGCGCCACGGAAAATGAGATCGACGGTAAGAGTGCCGCCGCCCTCGTGAAGAATGGCTGTATCTGCGTTGCCGAGGGGGCCAATATGCCTTCAACACCTGAAGCCGCAAAAATCTTCCAGGATCACAAGATTCTCTACGGTCCCGGCAAGGCCGCCAACGCCGGCGGTGTCGCAACGTCGGGACTCGAGATGAGTCAGAACAGCATGAAGCTGTCATGGACGAGGGAAGAGGTGGACAGCCGGCTCCTCATCATCATGAAGAGCATCCACAAGGCCTGCGTCGAAACCGCAGAAGAATACGGCCGCAAGGGCGATTATGTGACGGGGGCCAACATCGCGGGCTTCACCAAGGTCGCCCGTGCAATGCTGGCCTACGGTCTGGTTTAAGAGAATTATTCTCCCGGGGGAACGCGAGGCCCCTCTGATAAGACACATGTCAAGGGAGGCTGGAGTCAAGAAAGAGCCTGTGCCGTCCGGCCAGGCTCTTTTACATCCCCGCCGTTCCAGGCGTGGTCGAAGATCATTCGTGGCCTGATCAGGGAGTTGTCCCGCTTTGCTTCCCCGGACGGAATTTCCACGGGTCGATACCCAGTTTGTGAATCTTGTAATGAATAATCCGTTTTGTCGTCCCGAGAAGCCTGGCCGCCTGGCTCTGGTTCCCGCGTGTTTCTTTCAGGGCGTCGATGATCATGGCTCGTTCCTGGGCCCCGATAACGGCATTGAGCCTTCCCGCCTCCTTCTCATCGTCTCCCCGGCTCGTCGTCTGCAGGGAAGGGGGAAGGTGAATCATCTCGATGGAATCGCCCTTCGCCAGCAGGACGGCTCTTTCGATGCAGTTTTCCAGCTCCCGGACATTTCCCGGCCAGGGGTGAGACAGGAAGGCCTCGATGACGGCACTGGAGATCCGCCTGACGGGCCTCTTCAACCGCCGGGCGTATTTTAGGACAAAGTGGTCTGCCAGTAAAATGATGTCATTCCCCCGCTCCCTCAGGGGCGGCAGGTAGATCGGGAAGACACTGATGCGATAATAGAGGTCTGTCCTGAACTGCCCGTTTGCCACGCAGTCTTCCAGACGGCGGTTGGTGGCGGCGATGATTCGGGCGTTGGTTGTGACAAGCCGGGAAGAACCCAGGGGCTGAAATTGTTTTTCCTGGAGGACCCGCAGGAGCTTGGCCTGCGCCGCGGCGGATAGTTCCACCACCTCATCAAGGAATATTGTGCCGTTCATGGCCTCTTCGAACCGGCCCCGTCGCTGGCGCAGGGCCCCGGTGAAGGCACCCCTTTCATGACCGAAGAGCTCGCTCTCGATGAGGGTGTCCGGCATGGCCGCGCAGTTGACCTTGACAAGGGGCCCTTTACTGCGGGTGCTGTTTGCGTGGATGGCCTGGGCGACCAGTTCCTTCCCCGTACCTGTTTCACCGAGGATGAGGACGGTCGTCGTGGAATCGGCCACGTGGCGGATAAGCCCGAAGACATCCTGCATTCCCTTGGAGTGACCGATGATGTCGGCGGAGGGGGCCTGGCCCTCGTTGACCATCCGTCGAAGCCGCCGGTTCTCCTCTTCCAGGGCAAGGATGTGGACGGCTTTGGCGATGAGCTCCGCCACGGACGAAAGCATGGCGAGCTCCCGGTCCAGGTCTTCGACGTCTTTGGCGCCCTTGTCGGCCGAAAGGATCCCCACGACGCGGGAGTCGTACATAACCGGAACGCACAGGAAGGCAAGCTCGTCCCGGTTAAGGTGTCTGCGCGCCCCCGTCCGGTCGAGAAAGAGGGCCTCCCGGCCCAGACTTGGGATGGCCATGGGTCGGCCCGTCTGGGCCACCCTCCCGGTGATCCCCTCACCGGACTGGTACGTGACCTCCACCCCCTCGAGGTTGACGCCGTGGGCCACCTCCAGCCAGGCCTCACCGGTGTCCCGGTCGAGGAGCGAGATCATCCCCCGCTGCATGCCGAGACGGGCGCTCATCTCGCTGAAGACATGTTCGAGCTGATCCCTCAGGTCCCAGGGCTGGGCCAGGATCTTGGCGATGGCATGAAGGGCCGCCAGTTCTTCGTAGGTGTGATCGCTCATTTGGCACAAAAATGTAACCTGTTTTGTTCGACTTGTCAATTAATACATTTTTATCACAAAAATCAATAGGCCAAAGAGATTTATTCTGATATGATACAAAAAGTCATTATGTTACGGAGAGGTCGTCCATGAAATCCTTATCCCGCGTGAGCACCGGCATCCGGGGGCTCGACGAGATCCTCAATTCTCTGCAGGCAGGGGACAATGTCGTCCTGCAGGTGGATCACATCGAAGACTACAAACACTTCATCAACCCTTTTGTGCAGAAGGCCCTGGAGAATAACGAGAGGGTCGTCTACATGCGTTTTGCCCGCCACGCGCCCCTTCTCGATGCGACACGGAAGGTCGCCGTCTACAAACTCAACCCCGAGTCAGGCTTCGAATCTTTTTCCAGCCAGGTGCACAACATCATCCGCCAGGAGGGGCGGGACGTATGCTATGTCTTCGATTCTCTCTCCGATTTGCTCCTGGCCTGGGCCACGGACCTCATGATCGGCAACTTCTTTGTCATCACCTGCCCCTATCTCTTTGAACTCAACACGGTGGCCTACTTCGCCATCCTCCGGGGACGTCACTCCTTCAAGACCGTCGCCCGGATCCGTGAGACGACCCAGATCCTCCTCGACGTCTACAACCTGCAAGGAAAGACCATCGTTCACCCGCTGAAGGCCTGGCAGCGATATTCACCGACCATGTTCCTGCCTCACATCATGGAGGGGGAGAAGTTCATCCCCATCATGAACAGCGTGGACGCCGCACAGCTCTTCTCTCTCCTGGCCGACAGGAGCACCGTGGACGCGGAGCGGCACCTCGATTACTGGGACCGGATCTTTCTCCGTGCGCGGGAGCTCATGGGCCATGATTCGGCCGCCGAGGAAAAAAAGGATTTGATCGAACAGCTGTCCCGGGTCCTCATCGGCCGGGAAAAGCGCATGCTGGCCCTCGTCAAGGAATACTTCACGCTGGAGGATCTCCTCGAAATCAAGGACCGGCTCATCGGGACGGGGTTCATCGGCGGTAAATCGGTGGGCATGCTCCTGGCGAGAAACATCCTGCGACGCGACACCTCCTTCGACTGGCCGCAGCACCTGGAGCTTCACGATTCTTTTTTCATCGGATCCGATGTCTTTTACTCCTACATCGTCCAGAACGGCTGGTGGAAAAACCTCATGGCCCACAAGACACGCGAGGGGTACTTCGAAAGCGCCCGGGAGTTGAAGACCAGGATGCTCACCGGCATGTTCCCCCAGGAGGTGAAGGAACAGTTTCTTCTGATGCTGGAGTACTTCGGCCAGTCGCCCATCATCGTCCGTTCCAGCAGTCTCCTGGAGGATGCCTTCGGAAATGCCTTCGCCGGCAAGTACGAGAGCTTTTTCTGCGCCAGCCAGGGGACGCCGGAGAGAAGGTACGAGATCTTCGAGGAATGTGTCCGGCGAATCTTCGCGAGCACCATGAACGAGGATGCCCTGTCCTACCGTCTGCAGCGCGGTCTCGATCAGCAGGACGAGCAGATGGCATTGCTGGTCCAGCGTGTGTCCGGCTCCTACCGCAAACACTATTTCTTCCCCGAGGTAGCCGGTGTCGGGCTTTCGTACAACCCCTTCGTTTGGAAACAGGGGATGGACCCCCACGCGGGGATGCTTCGCATCGTCTTCGGCCTGGGAACCCGGGCCGTCAACCGGGTGGAGAACGACTACCCCCGCATCGTGGCCCTTGATGCCCCCCTGATGAAACCCCACGCGGGGATCGCGGACGCCCGCCGTTTTTCACAGCATGACGTGGACCTGCTGAACCTGGAGGACAACCGCTTTCATTCCCTCTCTCTCCAGCAGGTCATCCATGAGGGGTTGGAGGCCCGCCTGGACCTGATCGGCGTGCGGGATACAGAGGCCTCGGAGCACATGCGGGCGACGGGCCGCACGGCACAGGATGTCTGGATCCTCACCTTCGATGAACTCCTGTCCAGGACGGAATTTGCTGCGATCATGTCGCGGATGCTCAAAGATCTCGAAGAGGTCTACCAGTATCCCATCGATATCGAGTTCACGGCAAACTTCAACGCCGAGGGACGCCTCCAAGTCAACCTCCTGCAGTGCCGCCCTTTCCAGACGAAGGGGCAGAGCGTCCGTGTCGAGATTCCGGAAAAAATCCCCCGCAAGCGAGTACTGCTCCAGCAGGAGGGAAACTTCATGGGCGGGAACGTCTCCCAGAATCTGTATCGGATCATCTACATCGATCCGCAGGGGTACGCGAAATTGTCCCTGTCCGAAAAGTACGATGTGGCGCGCCTCGTGGGACGCCTGAACAAATTGGTTGACCGCCGTGAGGACATGCCGACGGCCCTCTTCGGCCCCGGCCGCTGGGGGACAACCACACCGGCCATGGGTGTTCCCATCACCTTCTCGGAGATCAACAAGATCACGGTAGTGGCGGAAATCGCCTACAGGGACGGAAGCCTCATCCCGGACCTCTCCTTCGGGACCCACTTCTTCCAGGACCTCGTCGAGATGGACATCTTCTACATGGCCATCTATCCCGAAAAAGAAAAGGTCTTCTTCAACAGCCGGTGGCTGGAGAGCCTCCCGAACAGGCTGACGGAACTTCTGCCGCAGGACAGCCGTTTCGCAGATGTGGTGAGGGTCTATGACGTGAAGGATAAGGACCTGAGGCTTGTTGCCGACGTGATCAACCAGAAGCTTGTCTGCTACGCCGGGTCGTGATCACCACGGAGATGCCATCACACGCCATCAGCACGCGGGGCTAACATTCGCCTTACTGATTTGTTCATTTTCCCCCGGCACCCCTGCCGGCACCCGCAAACCCGGATCAAAAGCAATCACAGAACCACCGCGCCCGGACCTCACTTCTTTTTTTTGGTAGAATAGCTCCGGCATTGGGCGCCGGAATCTCTGCTGACTACCACCGATGGGAGGTCCCGGGATTTAAAACCGATAACCCGGCAGCCATAAGGGAACAGGGGATCATAGGTGATGAAAAAGTGGCGGCAGTTGTGGCAGTTGATGCTTTTTTCGTCGGGTGACTTCTTCCCCATGGCCTCAGAACCCGGGTTCCCGATCCGCGGGAGCGGTTTTTGCATTGTGAATTTCGGTCTTTTCGTGTTAGTTGGCTTTATATCCTTACCACAGTTAAAGAATCGATGAAAGGATCCGGGAACGTGGCAAAAAAGAAACGCAAACAGATCGTCAACCTGATGGTCACCGGCGGCTGCGGCTTTATCGGCAGCAACTTCATCCGCTACCTTCTGGAAAAATCGGATTTCCAGGGAAACATTATAAACGTAGACAAGCTGACCTACGCGGGAAACCCGGAGAACCTCAAAGGCATCGAGGATAAACTAGGCGATCGTTATGCTTTCGAGAGGGCTGACATCTGCGAACAGGAGAGGCTCCTGGATCTATTTGCCCGTCACAACATCGACACGGTCTGCCATTTTGCCGCGGAGTCTCACGTGGACCGCTCCATCCGGCGTCCTGCCCACTTCATCTCGACAAACATCGTGGGTACCTTCAATCTCCTGGAGGCGGCCCGGGGTCGCGGCGAGTCTTTCAACCTTTTTCACCACGTGAGCACCGACGAGGTTTACGGGAGTCTCGGGAAACGGGGCGTCTTCCGGGAAACAACCCCCTACCGCCCGAACAGCCCCTACTCGGCGTCCAAGGCGGCCTCCGATCATCTGGTCCGGGCTTATTTCCACACCTATGGCCTTCCCGTCACGATCTCGAATTGCTCCAACAACTTCGGCCCCTACCAGTTCCCTGAAAAGCTCATCCCCCTCATCATCCTGAACGCCTTCGAGGGAAAGCCCCTCCCCGTCTACGGCGACGGTCGCAATGTCCGGGACTGGCTCTATGTCGATGACCACTGCGAGGCCATCTGGGCGATCATGAAATCGGGTCGTACCGGTGAGACCTACAACATCGGCGGCGACTCCGAGATGGAAAACATCCGGGTCGTAGAGATGATCTGCGACATCCTCGATGGAATGACCCCCGCCGTTGATGGAAAATCACGGAGAGGACTCGTCACCTTCGTCAAGGACAGGCCGGGGCATGACCGCCGATACGCCATCGATTTCGCGAAACTCCATCGGACACTGAACTGGTCCCCCAAAGAATCCTTCCAGTCGGGACTGCGGAAGACCATCACCTGGTACCTCGAAAACAAAGGCTGGGTGGATCGGGTCAGAAGCGGTGACTACCTCAAATGGATCGAGGAACACTACCGGGAATAGTCTTGAGTGCAGAGTTGAGCAAGCGGCGAACAAGTGCAACCCCCGGCTTCCCTGCCCTCCTCCTTTCAAATTGAATTAATCACAAAATTGGTATATAAAAGTCCCCTCAACGAAGAAGGGGCAAGAACGCTTCCCTTCGATACCCGTCTTATCCACACCCATGAAGAAAAAGTTCCGCATACATCATTAAATGGACTTGCCTGAAGAATGTCCCGCAGGGGGCGAAGGCAGCTTGAAGGAGGGGGATCGGTCTTGGAGAAGATCAGGGTTGCCATGGTGGGGGTGGGGAACTGCGCCTCATCGCTGATCCAGGGGATCGAGTACTACCGGGGCAAGTTCCCCCGGGACGTCACGGGGCTCATGCACTGGGACATGGGCTATAAGCCCTCGGACATCGAGGTGGTCTGCGCCTTCGACATCGACTCAAGGAAGGTGGGGAGGGACGTTTCGGAGGCCATTTTTTCACCCCCCAACTGTACGGCCATCTTTCAGAAGAAGGTCCCGAAGAAGGGGGTGCGGGTGCGGATGGGCCGTATTCTCGACAGCCTCGCCCCCCACATGAGGGGCTACGACCCCCGGTACAGCTTTGTCCCCGCCCCGAAGAAGGAGGCCACGGCAAAGGAGGTGGTCTCTGCCATCCGGGCATCGGGGGCGGAGATTTTACTCAATTACCTGCCGTCGGGCTCCGAGGAGGCGGCGAGGTTTTACGCCCGGTGCGCCCTCGAGGCGCAGGTGGGTTTCATCAACAATATCCCTGTCTTCATTGCCTCGGACCCTCAATGGGCGAGGCGCTTTGAGCGAAAGAATCTTCCCATCATCGGCGATGACATCAAATCCCAGCTCGGGGCGACCATCGTCCACCGGGTCCTGACACACCTCTTCAACGTCCGGGGGGTGAGGCTCGAGCGGACCTACCAGCTCAACATCGGGGGGAACACGGACTTTCTGAACATGCTGGACCGAAGCCGCCTTTCCTCGAAGCGGGTCTCCAAGACCGAGGCGGTGCAGTCCCAGGCGAAAAACAGGCTGCCCTCCGAGAACATCCACATCGGCCCCAGTGACTGGGTGGCCTGGCAGAAGGACAACAAGGTGTGTTTCCTGCGGATGGAGGGCAGGCTCTTCGGCGATGTGCCCATGCACCTGGAGATGCGGCTTTCGGTGGAGGATTCGCCCAACTCATCGACGCCATCCGCTGCATGAAGCTCGCCCTCAAAAGAAAGCAGGGGGGCATCCTCTACGGGCCCGCGGCCTACTTCATGAAACACCCCCCCAAACAGTTCACCGACGAGGAAGCCTGCCTCATGACAGAGGGCTTTATAGAAGGAAAAGGCTCAGGACTGATATCCAGGGGCAAAGGATAAAAACACAAAAACCAGGAAGGTTACCACGCTCCGGAACAACTGAAACATCGTTTGATATCATAAACACGAAGAAGAGATTTCATGAGGATAAGAAAAGCTGCGATTCTCACAGCGACACTGATCCTGTCTTTCATTCTTATGGCAACACATCTGATGGCCGCTGAAAAGGTGGTTGAGTTCAATGTCCCCGGATGCAATACGTGAAGAAACGCAGGCAGGGTGAGTTCCGCCCTGATGAAGGCCGACGGCGTCAAGGATGTGCAAATCAACACGGACAAGGCCACAGCCACGATCGTCTATGAGGACACGAAAACCAACGTTGAGGCTCTGTCAAAGGTTCTCAAAGATAAGGGGTTCCCCCCGAAAGGAAAACCAAAATATCTGAAGTGATTTCTTTAAAACCATGAAGAATCCGAACAGGACTCCCTGAAGAAAGCGTCCCGGCGCCCCGCCGGGGCCTGACGGGTTTTCACCGGTTCCCCACACGCCGCATCAACAACTTGCCTTTTTTATTTCGTCCCGTCAGGACTTTCTTTTTCGACGAGGTAGAAATCCCCCTCGATTTTCACTTTCAACCGATGAAGCTTCCGGATGCTTTCGAGACTATCCAGATCAATGCTCAGCAAGCGGGAGATCTCCCGGTCATTGCTGATCGATACACGGCTGGACCTTCTCTCGCCCCGCGACACGAACATGCGGTAATTATAGAAAGCCCAGCCGACCAGTATGGCCAGGATGGCAACGGTAATCAGCCCCCCGTTTTTGAGAATGTCGATGAGCGCCATGTATCCTTTCTGGCCGAAGATCTCGTCGAAGATGGTCCGGAAACCGAATACCCACAGGACCAGCGTGAAGATCGGAAGCAGGACGTAGATGTAAAACACCCAGAAGGCCACCGTCAGCAGGCCCTCTACGGCCACGCGCAACCTGGACTTGGCCTCGTCGGCTACAATAATCTCAGGGTGTGGATTCCCCTGTCCGGGCTTTTCCATTTGACGGTAATTCCTTTCCTTCGGAAGGCGACGTTGAAAAATCCCTTGATGGCGGCCAGGGATGACAGAATCCAGTAACCGGCCGGATACCAGATAACGAAGAAATAATACCTGGACAGCGCCTTCTTTTCATACCGGTAGTCGATGATGAAGCTCGTCATAAACTCCAGCAGGCACGCGAGCCCCAGAATAGCGCCGTACCAGCGCGGGTAAAGGGGGCTCGCGTACACAAAGCCGCCCACACCCATTTTCCCCTCCTCGGTCAGGAAGAGGATGTTATACCCTTCGACGGCCAGACCCGTCAGTACGGAGGCGATCCACAGAACGACCATCAGGACGAAAGCATGCGCCCACAGGATACCGGTAAAATATTCGAGGTAGATCGGCACGATCCGCCGGTACCGGACATCCCTGAAAATATCAAAATGCTTCTTGAGAACCTCCACCCCCCCCTGGGCCCACCGAACCCTTTGCTGCCAGAGCCCCTTGATGGTTTCGGGGACCAGGATCCAGGCGATGGCTCCCGGTTCATAGCGGATATCCCAGAATTTCTTCTGAAGCTTCCAGGTGATGTCGATGTCTTCCGTCACCGTGTCGCTGTCGAAGAGGCCGCAATCGAGAACGGCGCTCCTCCGGTAGGCGGCGATCACGCCGGAAACGGTCAGGACCTTCCCCAGGATCCTCTGGGTCCTTTTGATGAGGCCGATGATATTCGAATACTCACCAACCTGAATTTTACCCAGGAGAGTCGTCCTGTTTCTCACCCGGGGATTTCCCGTAACAGCCCCGACGCGGGGAAACTCGATGAGGTGCCAGGCCATCCACGTGAGGACATCCTTTTCGATCAGGCAGTCGGCATCGATGGCGAGCAAGAACTCGCCCCGGCTGACCAGGATCCCGGCATTCAGGGCTTTGGATTTACCGCTGTTGGGTTCCAGATGAATGATCCTGAGCCAGGCGGCATTTTCCTCAACGAGACGATCCAGAATTTCGGCCGTTCCGTCGGTGCTCCCGTCGTTGACCACAATGACTTCGTAGTGGGGGTAATTCAGGTCTTTGAGGGTTAATACCGTCTCCTCAATGACGAACTCCTCGTCGTGGGCCGGGACGATGACCGAGAAAAACGGGTGGTGCTTGAGATCGGGCACGGCGCCCTTTTCCCGCCGCATGCTGAAGAGCAACCCCCCGATCATCCACGTAATGCTCATGTAGAGGGGGTAGATGAATACAAAAAGTCCGAGGATTTCAAAAAAACCCATGGGATTCCTATTTACAACCCCTCCGCAACTTTTCATGCCCGGACGCTCGCCCGGGAGGTTTCAGGATCTTCACCGATCGCCAATCAGGTACCGCGAGGAGAGGATCGAAGCGATCGTGTCGATGTCGGGCTTGTTGAGAAAGACATCATCCGGGTAGTAGGCCACGTGACGGACGCCCATCGCCAGGAGAAACGTCAGGTCGTCCCTCATCGCTTGATCGTCGAGCCACTGCTTATTGCGCCAATCATAGGCCTGCAATTTAAAGACAACCCGGTCCGCCTGGCCCGTCTCTTTCACCGCCTCGTAAAGTTTTTCATACCACCTTTTGGGCCTCGCGACCTCTTCCATGGCGGCATAGGCCATGATCACGGTATAATCATAATGCTTGAGATAACTGCTCAGGTCCTGGGCATACCATTCCGTCGCACCGGGGTTGGTGATGACCTCACCGTATATATTCCGCGCGATGACGGCGTGGGGCCTGTAACGTTTAACGGTCCCCGCAATCTCCAGGAGATACTGATCCAGCGTATCGGTCTTCAGCTGGACCCAGTTCTTCTTCATGGCGGCGTCGTTTTCCAGCCGCGCCGGGCGAGGTTCGGCCCCGAAGAGCGCTTTGAACTTTTTGATGGCCTCGGGGTGAAAATCTTCCTTGTCGCTCAGGTAGGCGTCATCCTGGAACAGGATGCCGTCGAAATCCACGTGGGCCGCCAGATCCCGGAAGATGGCCCGGGTGACGGCGAGGCTCCGCCCATCGAAGGGAGACATGCGTCGATACCAGGACCGGGATACGGTGATCTGTCCCTCTTCCATCTCCCGGACTTTGAGCATTTCGTTCTGTTCCCGATCGGGCAACTCGAAACTCAACGCCGGCATCCAGACCAGGACCTTCATCTCCCTCGCCCTCAGGCGGTTCACGGCATGGCTCAAAAAATCCATTTCGACGGGTAACACGCTGTTCGCAAAATAAAGGGACCGGATGTTCCCCGTTCCCTCAATGTCACAGAACCCCTGGATGTACACGGTGTTGACGCCCAGTTTCACGAGCCGTTCGATCAGCAGGCCGAGGTTGCGGTCACTCTCTTCGTGCGATCCCTTCACCACGATTTTATCCAGATCGACCTGCACCCCGCGGATATCATGCTTCTCCCTGAGGCCGCGGGCCAGCTGTGCATTGAAGATCGAAAGCCAGTCGAGCTGGGATTCGAGGTAGTACCGGCTCACCCGATCAAGGCTCTTCACATCGGCAAAACCGTGGTCCAGCGTCATCATCATCTTGAACCCCAGCTTCTTCGCCTCCTCGACCCCCGGGGCGTTGTAGCTTCCATAGGGCCAGGTGAGAATGAAGGGCTTGACCCGTGCCTTTGAGTTCAGGATTCGGACACTCCGGGAGAGATCGCCCCGGACCCTCTGTCGAAATTCATCCTCCGTCTCGTATCGCTTCTCGTCCGGGAGGTAGATGAAGGCGGAGGGAGCCCGTTCAACATTTCCGAAGGGGTTTGCATTCACGAGCTGGTGGAGTTCATGCGAATGCGAAGCGACGGTCACGAGCCCCGAGTCACTCACTTCCCTGATCTGCGCCCACGTCATGAACGCCTTTCCCTTGTAAATGCCGCCGCCCTGATCGATCCAGGAGGTCACGACGGATAAGACGACGGGACAGTTGTAGAGACGAAGCAGCGGATAGACGAATGTGTAGAAACTGGCGTAGGCATCGTCGAAGGACAGCAGGACCGCCTTGTCCGGAAGCGTGGCCTGCCCTGCGGCCGCCGCCAGAATATCCCTGGGGCTGATGAAGGTGTAGCCGTGACCTCTGAGGAACTCCATCTGGTTGACGAAATCCCCTCGCGAGACATCATCCTTTTCGACGGGGACCTCCGGAATATCGTGATAGACGAGGGTGATAAACTTCTCCGCCCCCTGGCAGGGCCAGGCCGCCAGGAGGAAAAAGGCCAGGGCTAAAAGAAGGCCCCTTTTAAAAACACCACTGCAACGTGACATAGGCTCCCAGGACATGTGTGTAGTCTCCGTCATAAACCCTCAGATCATAGGATACATTCCAGGTCAGCTGGAATGTCTTGGATAACACGATCAGCTGCTCGTAGGTGATCCCCGCGACCGGGTTGAAATCATAGTCCGTCTGATAATTCACGCCCGCCCTGGGATAGAAGCCCGAACGCCATTTCTGATCGTACCGGTTGTAATGGGTCCAAAAAATCGTCGGCGTCAGAAGCAGATTGAAATCGTGTTCGGGGCTGAAATAAGGAACGTCCTGATCGGTATAGTGATAATAGTCAAAGAGGAAACCCATCCGGACTTTGACATCCGGGTGATTGTACACGTTCTGGCTGTATCGAAGACTGCCGAAGGGATTGACATTGTCATCGGACAGCCAGGTCGAACCGACCGTGAGACCGTACTCCCTGAGATCACTCTCGAGGTAGGAGAAATCGAGCGCGAAGGTCTTCCCGGTGATGCCGCGGGCCCTCGCCCGGAGGGGGATGGCCAGGCTGAAGGAGTCAAAGGTGCCGGAAATTCTCAACGGGTCCGTGGGCCACCAGGTCACTTTCGTGTAGGACCCGACATCCCCTCCCTCGGTGTAATCGAAGCCGAGGGCCTGCTTCCACTGTATCTCCGGTGTGACGATCCAGTTGAAACCGAGTGCCGCCCGGTCCCAGGTAGCCCGGATCGTCTCCCCATTGACCTCCTGGGATGTTTCCTGTCGAAGGATCTGGACATAAGGCCGGAAAGTTGGCGAGTAGGGTATCTCCACTGTGCCATAGAGCCAGTATTCCGTTGCACCGTCGAACTCCTTGGAAAACCAGGCCTCGGGGATGAAGCGGCGCATGTCTTCCGCCTTGAGACTCTCCCGGAGATCTCTCACGTGGAGATCGGTGGGGTAACGCAGGGAGAGCTTGTCGGCCAGCGCACGGGCCTCTTCCTTGTGATTCAGGTCATTGAGGGTCCAGGCCTTCCCGATCTGGACCGTCCTGTCGTCCGGATCGACATTCTCCGCAACCTCAAACTGCTCCAGCGCCCTCCTGGGCCAGTGACGCCACAGGTAGGCATGAGCCAGGCCCGCTCTGAGACCCGAGTCCGACCCGGCCTCCTTCAGGTAGTGCTCAAAATAGTCCTGTCCTTCCACGAGTTTGTCCTGATAGAGCAAAAACCAGCCCCAGGCCGTGACGGATTCGTTTTTCTCTGACAGATATCTCTTCTTGGCCAGGATGTTCGGTGCTTTTTCGAGGCCGCTCTTTTCCTGCACCAGAAGAGCCTCCACCCGCTTGAACGTTTCAGCCCCCTTCTCCCATTCGCGAAGATCCACATAGGTGTAGAAGAGCCCCATCAGTGCGCTGTAAGGATTATCCGGGTTTTTTTCGAGCGTCATCCGGTAGAAGCCCTCGGCTTCTTCGGGCTTATGCAGGTAAAGACAGGCGTCGGCAACGGCCTCGGTGACCCAGTAGGGGACCTTTCTGTCTGCTTTTCTCAGGATGTCGTACTGCTGGAGGACTTCCTCCATGCGATCTTTTTTTCTCAGGGCGACGATGTAGTCCCACCGGGCCCGGTCATTGCCGGGATTCTTTGAGAGGATATCTTCGAGTTCGGCAAGGGCTGCCTCGGTCTCACCCCATCGCATTCTCAACACGGCTGAATCGATCCGCAGGGATTCCAGCATGGCACTGTCGGCCCCTTCCTCTGCCCGCGCCATGCCGAGCGCCTCTCGATCGGCTCCGAACGAGTCCAGGGTGTAGATCTCCATGGCATGGATCGTCCCGGCAGGGATCGACCCCTCTCGGCGGGCCCGATCCCAGGCCTCGTATGCGCCGTGAAAATCTCCGAGGCGGACGGAGGAGAAGACGAACCCCTTGAAGGCCTCCTCGTCCTTTCGGTCATAAGACCACGCCGCACGATACAGGTCGCGGGACTTGGAAAAATCCCGGAGTTCGTAGAACGCCTTCGCCACATGACGGGGGACATACCGGATACTTTGAAGGCCCTTTTCATGAGCGAGATAGTAATCTGCCGCTCTCCGGTAGTTTTCCGTCCAGACGAGACAGAGAACGTAATCGGCCTGGAGATTCCGGTTCTCCGGCATCACCGCGATTGCACGTTCCAGAAAGGGGAGGGCCTCCTGGTTTTTCCCCTCCTTGATGAGAAGGAGGGCCCGGTCATATTCCTTCGTGGCTGCCGGCAGATTCGGGTCACCTGCCGCCTGGGCCCATGCAGGATGAAACGCGAGGACAATGAAAATTACGATCAGCAGCAGAAAGGCTTTTTGAATCGAACCCGGCGAGGGCCGGCCGGTAGAGACACGAAGACACGGACAGAAACAAAAAAAAGAGGCAGGTACTGAGTCCTGCCCCCTTTGATTTTCCAGGCAACCGGGTCCCACAACAGGCACAACGCGTATGTCCAAAGACGGTATGCCCCGCGAAATGCAGATTGAATTTTTCAGCCCTGGTAACCTCCCGGAACGGTTACAATATTTCATTCGTCTTTTTTCTCACTTTATTTGCACAAAAAGCAAAAAAAATCAATCGGCAAGAATATGCTTTTCTATACGAGTTGTCCTTCGAGTTGGAAATTGAATTTATCAGAACTTATGACCTCGTGAAATTTAATAATCTTTCATTCGTTGTAATTGTTATTTTAGTTGCACATACAAAAAAATCAATCGGTAAGTGGTATGATTTTTATGTAAGAATAAAGTATTATCTCGCAGCCTCATGCCCCTGACACAAATTGACGGAAAATTTTATAACACAGCGAAATAAAAAAGTATTATATTACAATACCGGCAAGCAGCAAAAAACTGTATTCCTGTAAACAACCGCATTTTTTGCCTGGCTCTATCAGTCTTGTCAGGCAGTATGTATACCTGTTGATAACTAATCAATAAATGTTAAAAATATTAACCCTGTTGATAAATATCCTGTCTATAGAGAAAGATCCGGGCAGCCCGTACAAAAGAAATATGTCCAGATTTTCTGAAATCAAAGTCGCCGGGATTTCACGGTCCTGCTGTCAAAGGAAGTCAAGCCATGGGCGTCCCGGGGGCCGGAGGATCCAGGCATTCGCGGTTTATTGTACTTTAAATTGCTAAATACCTAATTTTTTGATAGTTGTAAATTGTCGCGAAGGATTTAGAAGAAAATCGAGGCTCCGGATGTTGCATTGAGCGCTTGGGGCCAAGAATATATGATCATATCCATCAACCAACAGAATCCGCAGGTGCGCCTGATCCGAAGGACGGTAGAGACCCTCCGGAACGGCGGCATCATCATCTACCCAACGGACACCGTCTACGGGATCGGCTGTGACCTCTTCAACAAGCGGGGCATAGAGAGAATTTACGAGATCAAGCGCAGAAGCCACAAGCAGCCCTTCAGCTTCATCTGCGCGGACCTCAAGGACATCAGCCAGTATGCCCTCGTTTCCAACTACGCCTACAAGACGATGAAGCGGCTCCTGCCCGGTCCATACACCTTCATCCTGGAGGCCTCGAGGATGGTGCCGAAGCTGCTCCAGTCCAAGCGGCAGACCACGGGCATACGGGTACCCGACAGCAGGATCTGCCTGGCGCTTGTCTTGGAGCTCGGCCACCCCATCATTTCGACGAGCGCAGCCGTCGCCGACGAGGGGATCCTGAGCGATCCCGAGGAAATCGAAAAGAAGTTCGGCCGGGCCGTCGACATGGTGATAGACGGGGGCATTCTCGCACCGGAGCTCTCGAGTGTCGTCAGCCTCGTGGACGACGTGCCGGAGGTCATCCGGGCGGGAAAGGGAGATGTGAGCGAGTTTCAGTAAAATGGGGGAAGACTCATGTCGAAAAAAATCATGCTGATCAATGCCATCGACCCGGAAGTGAGTCGCATGGCCATCCTAGAGAATGGAAAGCTTCTGGAGTACAATATCCAGATGTCTGCCAAGGAGCCGATTACGGGAAACATCTACAAGGCCGTGACCCTCAAGGTGGAGCGGGGCCTCCAAGCGGCATTCGTCGACTACGGCGGCAAGAGGCCGGGTTTTCTCCCCCTTCATGATGTGAGCCCCGAATACTATGCGGACAGGGAAGGGGACGGGGAAAAACCTGGTGGGCGGCCGACCCTCAAGCATGGTCAGGAGATCCTGATCCAGGTCTTGAGGGAACAGAAAAACCAAAAGGGAGCCATGCTCACGACTTATATCTCCCTGCCCGGTAGATACCTGGTCCTCATGCCCAACCGCCAGAGCACGGGTGTCTCCCGGAAAATCGAGAGTGAAACGGACCGGAAACGCCTCATGGCCTTCATGGAGCCCATCGCCAAGCATCAGAAGTTCGGCTTCATCGTCCGCACCGCCGGCATACACCGCAACAAGCAGGAGCTCTCCCGGGATTACTACCTGCAGGCGAGATTGTGGGAAGACATCCAGGAGAAGGCCGCCTCGGCCACAGCCCCGGCACTGATCTACCAGGAAAGCGATATCGCCGTTCGATCGCTACGGGACTATTTCACTTCGGACATCGGGGAGATCTGGGTAGACGACAGCGAAAAGCACCGCAAGATGAGGGGCTATTTCAAGACGGTCTCTCCCAGACACGTCAAGATGATCAAACTCTACAACGAGAAGGCGCCGCTCTTTGACCGGTATCAGCTCGAGGAGCAGATCGACGCCATCTATCGCGAGCGCGTGGAACTCAAATCCGGCGGCTACATCATCGTCAGCCCCACTGAAGCCATGATAACGATCGACGTGAACTCCGGTCGCGGCTCCGACCGGCGCGATGTGGAGGAGACGGCCTTCAGAACGAACATTGACGCCGCCGAGGAAATCGCGCGACAGCTTCGACTGCGGGATCTCGGCGGACTCATCGTCATCGACTTCATTGACATGAAGGACAGGAAGCACATCGCCGATGTGGAGAAGAACTTCAAGAAAGCCCTGAGCCTCGACCGCTCCCGGATCCAGCTGTCGCGGATATCCAAGTTCGGGATGCTCGAGTTGTCCCGGCAGAGGAAAAAATCCACCATTCAGGAAATCAGTCACACCATCTGCCCTTACTGCAAGGGCAGCGGCCTGAGACCCGTCCTGGAGTATGTGGCCTTGAGCACCTACCGGAAGATCAAGGCGAAGCTGGCCGAGGGGAAATATGCCTCCGCCAACATCATACTTCCTTACCAGGTCTCGGATTATCTGTTGAACCAGAAAAGGACGGAGCTCTCGAAGATCGAGAGCATCTATGACGCGACCATCCACATTTCGGGCAGTCCCGACATGCAGTGGGACGAGGCGAAATTCGAATTCATGGAAAAAGAGCCGGTCCCGGAATCCCCTGCGGAACCCCCGGGCCGGGTTGCAAAGCCGACGGAGGCCGCGGCAGAAGCGGCGCCGGAGCCCGTAAAGACGGAGCCTCCTCCCAGAAGGCGGCCGCGTTACAGGCGAAGAAGACCAGGGGAGCACGGCCGACGACCAAGGCCCGACCAGGGCGCTCCTGCGGAGCCGCAGGCGGAAGGCGGCGAAGAGCCGACGCCCGTCCCGCAGGAAGAACCCCCGCGGCAGGAGACCGAGGAGGACAAAAAAACCGGTCAACCCGGTCTCATCGACCGGATCTACGACATCTTTAAATCCTAGGTGACAAGTGTCACGACATAGGTAACCCAGGTCTAAGGGTAAAAAGTGTCATGACATGGGTTACCCAATGTCCGTATTTACAGTGCTTCGAATGTCATTTGGTACTCTGAGGCCTTTGTAAGCTCTTTTCATGGATAGCTATTTCAATTAATAATCTCTGGTGATGACCATAGCTCTGACGTAATAGAATTAGACTCAATTCCCTTAAGGGTTACCTATGTCATGACACTTCCGGGTAACCGATGTCCTGACATTTGACAACTAGGGTATAGAGGGTTTCGGGTTCAAGGGGGGTAAGGGGTAATTTTATTTTCCCTTCCCCAGCTCCTTCGACCGCAGCGTGGCGGCCTCCACCGCCGCGATGAGAGCTGCCCGGAGACCCCCCTGTTCCAAGGCCTTGATACCGGCAATCGTCGTACCGCCCGGTGAGGTGACCATGTCTCTCAATTCACCGGGGTGTTTCCCCGTGGTCAGGAAGAGCTTCGCTGCTCCAAGCAGGGTCTGGGCAGCGAGTTTCTGCGCGATGTCCCTGGGAAGACCCATGAGAACGCCGGCATCGGACAGGGCATCAATGATGATAAAGACGTAGGCGGGACCGCTTCCGCTCAGCCCCGTGACGACATCCATCAGGTCTTCTTTCACCATCACCGTCACCCCGACGGCGTCGAAGATCGCGCGGGCCGTTTGCATATCCTCCTCGGTCGCATGTTCCCCCGGGGCAAGTGCAGCGGCGCCCTCCCCGATGAGGGCAGGTGTGTTCGGCATGACCCGGACAATCCGCATGCCTTTCTTCAAATGATCCTGGATGAAACCAATGGTGATGCCCGCGGCGATGGATACGACGAGTTTGTCCCTGTCGATCGCCGGTGAGAGTTCCTTGAGAACCTCGGACATGTTCTGGGGCTTGACGGCGAGGATGACAATGCCGGCATCCTTGACGGCCTTCTTGTTATCGCCCGTGACCTGGACCTTGTACTGGTTCTTGAGATGATTAAGCCTCGCCGGGACGATGTCCGCCACGGTCACATCCCCGGAAGACAGCAGTTTTCCTGAAACGATCCAGCTGGCGAGGACTTCCCCCATCTTGCCGCCACCGATAACGGCTATCTTTTTCCCTTTCATCCTTTTTATTCCTCCTTTTTTTGTTTTCCTTTGAAAATCCTTAATATAGACAACGATCGGGCGTTAGATTTGCATAATAGCTTGAGAGGATCAACAACCGATGTGGGGGTGTTTCAAAAAAAATTACAACATACTAAAATTGTTTGGTTTTTCTACAGAGCCGGTTTAAAGATCACCGTCAATCCGGACGATGTAGTATTGGGTCAGAGTAGGGGAAATATATGCCTTGACTTTTATTTCCTCAACATTTATTTTCACAACACCTGAAAAATTCAATACTTAAGAGTGTTTATGTTCGTTGTGGCCAACCTTGTCGAAATTATTGCCAGAATTCTTGACATCGGCCTTACGCTCTACATGTGGATTGTAATCATCCGTGCCCTTCTTTCCTGGGTGAACCCCGATCCATACAATCCCATCGTAAGGTTCCTGTACCGGGCCACAGAACCCGTCCTCCGTCCCATCAGGCGACTGATCCCCATGGGGAATATCGGCATCGATATCTCCCCCATCATCGTCATCCTGGTCATCATCTTGCTCCAGAATTTCGTCGTGCGGAGCATGGTCGAGTTTGCTTACCGGTTAAAGACCTAGCAGGAGATCCTGCGTGAAAGTTACACCATCGGACATCAGGCAACGGCAATTCAAGAAAGTCTTCAAGGGGTTTGAAGCCACAGAGGTCGCGGGCTTCCTGAAGTTCATCGCTGCCGAATTCGAAATTCTCCTTTCTCAGAACGCCTCCCTCACAGAGAGCCTCGCTAAGGTCGAAAAGGAACTGTCCGACATCAAGGTCAAGATGATCCTCGGACCCGGCGGCGGTCCGCCCGAGGGCGCCAGGGACCTCGCTGAAAAGCCCTACCATGAAATCGTCAACGAGGCAAAGAAGAAAGCCGATGAGATCTTGGACCAGGTCCGGCTGGAAGCCGGCGACCTCGCCAAAAAACTCCGGGAGGATGCGGAAAAGGCGGCGGAGAAACGCTACCAGGAGATCATCGAAAAGGCCCAGCACTACCAGCTCCGGACACAGCTCCTGCAGAACCAAACGGAGGAATATCAGAAGGAAGTCGTCGCCGAAGCGAAGGCCAAGGCGGACGAAATCCTCAATATCGCCAAGATGGAGGCGGAGCGGATCAGGTCCAAGCAGTCGGATGAGGCATCGAAGGAGGCAGAAACGAAATACAATGCCGTCCTCGCCAGGGCCAAGGCGATGGCCAACGAGATTCTGGATGCAGCCCGGATTGACGCAGACAAGCTGAGAAAAGGCGGCCTGGTCGCGGGAAGCCCTGATCTGGAGGCCCGGAAGGACGTTATTATCGCTGAGGCCAAGGTTCAGGCCGACGCGATCCTGAAGTCCGCCCGGCAGGATGCGGAAAAACTCGTTCGGGAAGAAAAAGAAAAGGCCCTGGCAGAGGCACAGGCCAAGTCCAAGGAGATGATTGCAGAAGCGAAGGCGAAGGCCAAGGCCGGTGAGATGCAGAACGCTTCCCGAAGCGAGGTGCTGAAGCTCCTCGACAAACAGAAACTCGAGCGGGTCAAGGGTGCGGAGAAAGAAGTCCAGGCAATCCTCGCCGAGGCTAAGGACCGCAGTGAAAAAATCCTCCGGTCGGCCAAGGCGCAGGCCGAGGAGTGGCTGGAGGAACAGAGGAAGGCCGTCAAGAAGGAAGCGCAGAAGGACTACCAGCTCATCATCGAAGAGGCCAAGGAAAAGGCCGATGCCTTGCTGAAATCCGCCAGGGCCGATGCGGCCAAGCTGACCAAACAGCAGAAGGACGTCAAGGCAGAAGCCTCCGCTCAATCGGACGAGGTCCTCGCCGAGGCCGAGGCGAAGGCTCGCGAGATTGTGCGGATGGCCCGGACCGATGCGGAGGTGGTTGTCCGGAAGCAGGAGGAAGAGGCCGTCCGGGAAGCGGAGAAACAGCAAAAAGCGATCATCGCCGATGCCGCAGCCAGGGCTGAAGAGCTCCTCAAAAAAGCCAAAAAAGAAGCCGAAGAGCTCTTCAAGAAGGAGCGCGATGAGATCTTAAAAGAGGCGGATAAGCAGAAAGCCTACATTGCCGAAACCAAGGCCAAGGCGGAAGAGCTCCTCAAGTTGGCAAAATCCAAGGCCGACGGCATCGCCAAG
>JAPLJU010000232.1 GCA_026388445.1 Deltaproteobacteria bacterium | reverse complement strand
CTGGAATATTTGAAACCGCAACGGTGCAACAAGAAGAACCAAAGCCTTCAGAACCACCAAAACAACAGGCGTATCAGGACACGTTGGATGTCAGTTTTACAGAATATCCAAGCCCTGATACCGATAAAACAGCCGTAGATACCAGATACAAAGGCGTTGGCGGTTGGTTGCTTTTTTTATGCGTTTCATTGACCATTTTGGGGCCTCTCTTCGGGACGGCAAGTGTCCTGGGAGACTATTCAAAGTTCGTCTCAGATAATCCGGATTTAAAAGGTGTGGCTCTAATATTTGTATTAGTATTTTTAGGAATTATAGCCTTCGGGTACTATGCGGGGAATTCCTTGTGGCGGATCAGACCCGGTGCCGTGAATATCACGAAAAAATTTTTTATTACACTTTTCGCTATAACTTCAGTCTCATCCTTGCTAGCAGTTGCAGGCGGTGAAGAGAATATCGGGAGAGCTGGAGGAGCGATTATAGCACAAGGCATAGTGACGGTCATTTGGTACTCGTATTTAAATAAATCGAAGAGAGTGAAAGCAACTTATCAAGATAAGGATGCCGGTGTGTCCGGTCAGTCAAGTATTACCCTATATTGACATTTCGGAAGCAGTTCCCGAACCCATGACAACCTTCATAATGATATTGCTCATTGGTCCTATTTCTGCCGTTATTGCGGGACTTAGAAGAAAAATAAAAAAGGGCTAATAATAAAATATAGACGAGATTACAGGCAGGGTCAGAAATGGCCCTGCTTTTTTTATAGTCCTTAATCAAAGTAAAAAATACAGTTTAGAGCCGTCTAATACTTTTTTCATATCAAAATTAATACTTGATTTTTTTCCATTTAAGAGTTCAATAGTTAAATGTAAATTCCCAGCGTTTCATTGCCCTTTGGGGGAGGGCAGCTGAAATGCGTTACCCCATCTACTATCAAGTCCTTTAATTATAACCCATTATTCCAAATGTTCAGACATCCTGCTGGATAGCCGTGAGAAAGATACCAACATAAGGAGATACGATAACCGGTTCGTATGAAATAAGGGAGGGATAAATATGCAATTAGCAGAAAATCTTAGAAACAAGTTTGTAAGTAAGGCGGTCAGAAATGTTCAGAGGGGATATATGGATGATGACAAGTCACGGGGGCTTTTTCGACCAGAAGTCAAACTCGATCTTCAGCGCTCCCGCCTGATGACTGAATCGTTTAGGGAAACGGACGGCCAGGCAATGGTGCTTCGACGAGCCAAAGCCTTGGCCCATGTCCTCGACAACATGGGCATATTTATCAGGGAATGGGAACGGCTTGTGGGATATCAGACCGCGGATCCTAACGGAATTTACCATCCCATCGATATGAATTGGAAATCGGTACTCCGTCTCGTAAAGAGCGACGCAGGTAAGGCGCTTCTCAATGATGCAGAGAGAAAGGAACTGGATGGGATCTGTGCCTACTGGAAGGGAAAGTCCATGAGTGATCGCCAGCAGGAAATGTTCACAGGAGATCTTGGTAAATACTGGCAATATGAGGGGACTTATCTCTGGACGCACTGGTCCGAGCTCGGCATTCCGGATTATGAAACATTACTGCGAGAGGGCCTTAACGCGAGAATTAAAAAGGTCGAAGAGAGACTTGAGGAGATCGATAGAACCATCCCATTAGATTATATCGAGCAGAAGGAATTTCTCCAGTCTGTTATCATTGTACTCAAGGCCGTGATTAACTTCTCCAATCGTTATGCGATTTTAGCAGAGGAAATGGCCCGATCAGAAAAAGATCCGGAGCGGAAGAAAAGGCTCGAGGAAATTGCGAGAACCTGTGCATGGATTCCTGCCAATCCACCTCGAACATTTCTGGAAGCTATGCAGTTTTTTTACTTCATACACTTGGTTCGTTATCTTGAATATTCGACCCTCGGCATTGGGATTCGCCTGGACTATATCCTGGGTCCTTATTACGAAAAGGATTTGAAAGAGGGACGAATCAGCAGGGATGAAGCATTGGAAATCCTTCAACTCCTCTGGGTCAAATTTCTGGAGCTGGGACTGGTCTATTCGCCACTTGTTACATCGGTATACGGGGGTGTAGCTTCACTTCAGGCCATTACACTTGGTGGGACGGACAAGCTCGGCCGCGATGTAACAAACGATTTGACTTATATAGCGCTGGAAGCGGCAAAGACAATGAGAACCATCGAGCCGAGTATTGCCTTGAGGATCCATAAAGACACGCCTGATGATGTGCTGTCCGCAGCAGTGGACGTCATCAGGACAGGTATTGGATATCCCTCACTGTTCAACGACGATGCCATTATCCCTCTTCTGATTAAGTGGAATGTGCCACTGGAGGAGGCTAAAGGTTATGCTGTGTCGGGATGCGTCTACATGGAAATTCCTGGGAAGAATGTAACCCGACGAGCCGTTGGATATTTTGTCTTGGCAAAATGTCTGTGGTGGGCTCTCCATCAGGGTATGAATCCGAAGACGGGGGAACAGAGGGGGGCTCGGACACCCAACCCCGCCACCTTCAAGTCCTGGGAGGATGTCCTTGACGCATATTTGGAACAGGTTAGATTCTTTACAACAAAACTCTCTCAGGTGGAAAACACCTGCCGCGATCTCTATGCAAAATACTGCCCGAAACCATTTTATTCAGCGATTGTGGAGGGGTGCATCGAGCGAGGAAAAGAATGTAAGCAATGGATTTACCCTTCCATGGTTCATGACTTTATCATGGTTATTGGTAGTACCAATGTGGCAGATTCAATCACTGCGATCAAAAAAGTGGTTTTTGATGATAAACGGGTGCCACTGCCGGAATTGATAGATATTATGAACAAAAATTGGGAGGGACGCGACGATCTGCGGCAAATCTGCCTCAATGCGCCCAAGTATGGAAATGATGATGATTATGCAGATATAATTGCTCGTGAGGTTCATCATCGGACTGAAGCAGTCATGGAAACGGTTAAGGATAGGTTTGGTTATTCAATGAGGGGGGATGGCAGCGCTGTCTCAGCCACATACGGTCTTGCTATTGATACACCGGCAACACCGGACGGCCGTTTCGATGGCGGTCCCTTCGCAGATTCGACCCTGGCACCCCAGCCTGGTATGGACAAGAAGGGGCCAACAGCCGTTCTCAATTCATGCGCCAAAATCGATACACTCCAGACATACAACCATCTACTGAAACAGAAATTTATGCCACAATACCTGGAAGGGGATATGAAGCCTGTATTTCTTAGCTATCTTAAGACCTGGAGAGAGAAGAAAATACCTCATATCCAGTTTAATGTTGTTGACAAGAAAACTTTGATCGAAGCCCAAAATTATCCTGAGAAATATAGGGATCTCATTGTCAGAGTTGCGGGATTTAGTGCCTATTTTGCGGATCTTTCCAAAGGGCTTCAAGATCATATTATTGCCCGAACGGAGCAGCAACTGTCGTGAATTAAACAAAGGATATTAATTCTTGCGGGGTGACTATTTCGAGAATGGTCGCCCCGTTTTCATGATAAACATGTAATAGTGATTGAAGGTTGCTGGGTTCATGAGAAAGAGAAAAAGCAAAAATACAAAAAAAGGTCTCGTTTTCAATGTACAGAGATTCAGTATTCATGATGGACCGGGTATCCGGACAACCGTATTCATGAAAGGGTGTCCCATGAAGTGCTTATGGTGTTCGAATCCGGAATCACAAGATTTCTTCCAAAATCTCATTGTGAGAAATCTTAACTGCAAAGGCTGCGGAGCCTGCGTCAGTGTCTGTCCACAAGGGGCTATCAAGATGTCAGACAGAAAGGGAAGACAAATCGACTGGGGAAAATGTAATCAGTGCCTTATATGCGCAGACGTCTGCATTTACAATTCTTTGAATGTGTGTGGTATGTACGTGGACATCAAGGACGTTCTCGACGAGGTCATGCGCGATATGGACTTCTATAAGAATTCTGGTGGGGGTGTGACCATATCAGGAGGGGAGGCACTGTTGCAAGCGGAGTTTGTAGCCGCAGTTATTGCAGCATGTAAAAAGATGGAGATCCATACAGTTCTCGACACCACTGGCTATGCTCCTTGGGCAAAGATGAAAGCTGTTCTTAAGTTTGTAGACCTGGTTCTCTTTGATCTGAAGCATCTGGATTGTGTCCAACACAGAAAAGCTACAAGTGTTGGCAATGAACTCATTTTAGAGAATATGAATCGGACTGCCAAGGAAAGGAGAATATGGCTTCGCATGCCGGTTATTTCTGGATTTAATGATTCTGAACAAGACATCCAGAAGATCGCAATTTTGGGAAAGAGCCTGAACGTCATTAAAATATCTCTCCTTCCATACCATGAGGGTGGTAAGACAAAGTGCGAGCAAATGGGAAAAGTCTATCCTCTTAGAAGGGTAAAAGTCCCCACAGATGAGCACATGCAGAGACTCAAGGAACTGATAGAAGGTGAGGGGGTGATATGCACTATCGGCAGCTGAATAGAAGATATGAATTGTCCTAAACGTTAGTTTAGTCCTGTCATACTTTATCTTCCTCGGTAATTAGGTTTTCTTTTCTCCACAAAGGCCTTCTTGAAACCTTTGGGTTAATCCTATGTACAATAATTGTATATCTGACCTGAGATCTTTCTAACCAATTTCTAACGGACCAACATAAAATGGAAGGGCGGTTGAGTTTACCTTATTGCTCAAAACCGCCCTTTTTATTGTGAAGTAAATGTGAAGTACGTAGGAACTAACAAGGGGTAACACCGGCTAAGATGTTACCCCTTTGAATAGTTTTTTCCCTAACAAGAACCACTATTAGCTAACAGGAACTACTACCACAAGCCCTAAGTGAAACATCTTTTAATCCGTTGGTCAGGAGTTCAAATCTCCTACGGCCCACCAATAAAATGAAGGGGTTAGCCAATAATGGCTAGCCCCTTTTCCATTATAAGGTTATTTTGTCCCCACTCTGTCCCCACTTTCTTATTTTTGCCCATAAAAAACCCCGGACGTAATATCCAGGGTTTTCTTGATCGCTCTCAATGGTGGGATTCAATGTTTCCTGCCATGCAATGACCCGCCCGCGTCGAGATCGTGCCGCCTGGTGGCTCCGGTGGTGAAGTCCTACCGGCTTTAATGCTTGCTCCAGCGAAGGCTGGGGATGGAGACTTACCCCCAGCCCCGGCTCCGCTTCAATTCCCATACTCAAAGCTTTACTTGCATGGTTTTAAGCCTTTTACATCCTCGCCCAAAATCCAACCTAAAGCCTTCTTTGTTTTGAAATCGGCAATCTGGAATACCGGGAAGTCATTGACCGAAAAAAGGGAAAAATTCACTCGATCAATCGTATAGACTTGGGTGCCTATGTTGATCATCGCGATCTGGCCGGTATCGTTTAATCTGTTGATGTAATTGGATGCTGTTTCCTTGTCTTCAATCTTAAACCAATGGTATATAATATTTGGAGATGCAAAGGTCATCAACTTCTTGCCTGTCACCACTCGGCACTTTTGAGCCGCACACAATGACGGGATAGCCAGAAACATCGCAATGGCCAATGCCAGCAACAGTAATTTTTTCATTTTGCGTTCACCCTCTCTGGATGATGATGCACCAATTTCCTTATGGCGTCAAGGCGGATGCTCTTCCACCCGCCAGCGTGGCTGCACTGATGGACGTCCAGTAGTGGAACTCTAACTCTGAGTGTGGTACAAGGCCTGGGGGCAGGTCAGTAGGTGAAAGCGTTAGTGTAAAAACGCCATTTTTGGTTAGCTTCCTACCGCCCCTTGTGCGGACACTCTGTTTTATCCGCACAATAATTGCGCAGGAATCTTTCTAACGGATTTCTAACGCAACAACATAAAATAGAAGGGCGGTTGAGTTTATGTTGTTACTCAAAACCGCCCTTTTCCTGTTGATTTTCTTTATGTTAGTTTACTCTGCTTTAGTCTGCTTTATCCTTTACAATCGGCTCATAACCCAAAGGTCGGTGGTTCGAATCCACCCCCCGCTACCAAACAAATACAAGGGGTTAGGAAATTCATCCCAACCCCTTTTTTGGTTCTGTGCTACCGTCCTGTTGCCAAGCCGCACCGGGCCGTCGCTCCTGGTCAATCCTGGTGAGCACATTTCCTCTCTCTGACCGCCTTGCGCACCGCCCTCGGATCGTGTTTTTTCCTCATGTCCCATGAACGGTTTTTTTATTTTTTCTTTCAATCCATTGAACGTTTCTTGAAGCAATAGGCCTTTTGGCCTTTATGTCAAGGGCGCCTTGCCGTACGGGAAATCGTAAATTACCATTTGATATCTGGTAGTTACAAATATTTATTCACGGACCTTCCGGTCTGGCACGGTCATTTCAATAAACACCATGAAGAAGGTTGAGAGTCATAATCCGGGAAGACGACTTGGTGGCAACTGCGAAGTCTGGCGGGGCACAGGAGCCCCGTCGCATCCTTATACTCAACACCTGGGGTTTTGTAATTGCCATCGTCTCGTTCCTCTTCCTGTATGTGGGCTGGTGGCTTGACGAGAGGTTCGATACGGCGCCGACCTTCATGCTTGGGCTCCTCCTTCTGGGGGTCTCCCTCTGCGTGTGGAGGCTCTACCAGGACGCATTGCGCAGACGAGCCAAGCGGGTTCCCACCACCTCGCTTCCTCTTTCCCCCTGAGGGAGAGAAAGATTGCGGAATCTAAAGAGCCGGTAAGAGAAGTCCTCCAAAAAATAAAAACACCCGATCCGAACGGTCGGTGGTTCAAATCCACCCTCCGCTACCAAAAAAATTCAAGGGGTTAGGCGTTTTGCCTAGCCCCTTTTTTTCGTTTTTATTGCTCAATTTCGTATCATGCGCCTAATACTTTTTTCTTATCTGAAATCATATTCTTGCCGTATTGTTTTCCCCTGATATTTCAGCGAATATGGAAGAGAAATTTGTGAGCAAATAGAGGATTGCCATGCGCTGCGGAGACAATGTCGCCACGCAAAAGATCACGGGAAATGATTTGGGAAGGGATGCCATCGTGCAAGTTCTTCGCAGATATTTCGAGCATCGTGTCCATGCAGGGAGCAGGAATACGGTGAGCGCCAACGAGGCTCTCATCGTAAAAGCCCTTAAGAGTTATTTCAAAGGTGATGCCTGGCCTGATCAGTTATAAGAAGTTTTGGAAGAGGTCAAAATGAACCAGAAACAATTCACGGCGGAAGGTATTATCGTATTGCTTCAAGAAGCGGATGTAAAGCTCTCCCAGGGCAGAAACCTGGCGCAGATCTGTCGGGAGATGGGGATTACCGAGCAGTGTTACTACCGCTGTCGCAGGGAGTATGGGGAGATGAAGGCCGCCCGGCTCAAGGGGCTCAAGGAAATCTGACGGTTTGCATCGATCAGAACCTGGGGCATGCACTTCAACGCTAACAATTGCGTGTGTCCCTAATAACACGAAGCACGGATAAATTTTCAGGGGAGGGACGATCCGTCCCTCCCTTTTTTATCATTTCCCCTTTCGAGGTCTTGCTTCCTGCACGGGAGAAAATGACAGGACTTCATTTCGAACATCTGGGCTCAGTTTTCGGTCAGGACCCCTTAATGCCCAAGCAATACAATCAGTTTCATCCTGATTAATCCTGTCTAAGACTTTTTTCGTATTTTCAGAATCATTTTTGATATTTCTAAATTACAGGTTGATAATTTTGCATCTATTCTGAGTTTTATTTACTGAACTCGCTCAACCCGTGAGGAATCAAATACTCTTTCGATGGAACCACGTCATCCATCTGAAGGTGTCCTAAAAGGAGGGAATAATATAAAAAAAGCTGCCATTCTTCTTATGGTCCTGTCACTGTTGTTTGCGCTGACTTTACCTGCCTTAGCTCAGCAGAAGACTTTGTCTAGTTCTGATGTGGCCTTACTTGTTGCGGGGATGCCCTGCTTTTTTCTTGCCCATTTCACTTCCTGCGACATTGCCTTTGTTCTTCTAACGAATTTCTAACGGCACAGCAAAAAAGAAAAGGGCGGTTGAGCTTAAGTAGTTTCTCGAAACCGCCCTTAACTTATTGATTATGTGACAATATTGTTTTTGTTTCGGACTCCAGCGTCGATCTTCTTCCTACCGGTTTCTTCCAATCCGCTACTTGATCTTGTCGATATCCTCCTCTTTGCCGATGACAACGAGAATATCACTGTCCTTGAAGACGAAATCCGCCGGGGGGACCATCTCGACGTGATCCGTCAGGGTATCACGGATCGCGATGATCCCGATGTTGTAGTTGCTTCTGACCTTCAGGCCGCCGAGGGTCTTGCCGATGAAGCTCTTGGGTGTTGCAATTTCACAGATCATGTGGTCCTCCGACAGCGGGATGTAGTCCAGCACATTCGGAGACACGATGCTTTTGACAATTTTGTTGGCCATTTCCTTTTCCGGGATGATGACCTCCGTGGCACCGACCTTTTCCAAGATGACCTTGTGTTCTTCATTGGGGGCCTTGACGATAATGTCCTTTACCTTCATCTGTTTGAGGTGAAGCGTAATCAAGGTGCTCGCAGCAAGATCCTCTCCGAAGGACACGATGACCATGTCGTCTTCTCGAATCCCGATACTGTCCATGAGGTCTTTGTCCGTGCCGTCGGCCATAATGGCCTTGGTGGCAAAATCCCTGACAGCCTGGACGGCTTCCTTTTTCTTGTCGATCGCAAGCACCTCGACGCCATTCTCATAAAGCTCTTTGACGACGTTGTAGCCAAAAATACCCAAACCGACGACGATGACTCTTCTCATCTGCATGCCCCCTTTATCCAACCATCACCGTTTCTTCCGCGTAAGTGATCCCCTTCCTGGCCGATCGCAGTGCAAGCGAGAAGGCAAGGGTAAGGGGACCCACTCTTCCGGCAAACATCATGATGATAATAGCCAGTTTCTGTATATCGTTCATATTCGGTGTAATCCCCATGGAAAGGACGACAGTCCCGAAGGCGGAGACCGTTTCAAAAAGATATTCCACAAAGAAATGCCGGCTCTGTTGGGGCGCTAGATTTCCGCCCCCTGCCAGAAGCAAAATAGAGGTGATCAGGCATATGGACAGGGCCGCCGCGAAGATGATCGAGATGGTCTTGGTGATTTGTTCCTTGGGGATGGTCCGGTTGAAGACGTTCACCTCTTCGTATCCCTTCCATCGGTTCCAGATCAGGAGGAGAAGCAGCGTCGCGCTGGTCGTCTTGATTCCGCCACCCGTTGATCCCGGGGAGGCGCCGATGAACATGAGGATGATCATGATGAGAATGGTATCATTCTGCAGGCTGCCGATGTCAACGGTATTGAATCCGGCTGTTCGTGGCGTGATGGATTGGAAAAAGGAAACAAGAATCTGGGACTGTACCTGCATATCTTTGATGATATGGTTTCTTTCAAAAATATAGAAAAAAAGGGCACCTGAAAAGATGAGAATCAATGTGGTG
Organism: Deltaproteobacteria bacterium; assembly: GCA_026388445.1. Taxonomy (GTDB): domain Bacteria; phylum Desulfobacterota; class Syntrophia; order Syntrophales; family UBA2192; genus JAPLJU01. The sequence goes on along the minus strand of JAPLJU010000232.1, from coordinate 11,432 downwards.
TATATAACAATTTTACTGTGAATGGAGAGTTTATCTTTCCGGTCTCTGAATCTGGATACCACTTCGTGCTGAACGACGAAACCGATACCCCCGATAACAATTAACGTCATGATGGTCAGGTTGATGATCCAGTCGCCCTGGTAGCCCATCAAGTTGTCCGAGAAGAGGGAATAACCGCAGTTGTTGAAGGCGGAGATTGCATGATAGACAGCGTAATAGAAGGCCGTACCGGAAGGGAATTCCTGGGAAAACCGGATATAAAGAACAATAATACCGACAGATTCGATCATCAGGGTCGAGATGAGAACAGCCTTGAGAATGATTAAGAAATTCCGCTTCGGTGTGTGAAGGAACGTGGTCTGAACAATCTCTCGTCCCTTGAAAGATATACCCCGGCCCATGATGCCGAATAGGAATGCGGAGAAGGTGATGATGCCTAATCCACCAATCTGAAATAGAAGGATCGTAATGATCTGACCGGCAAAAGAGAGGTCCTTCCCAATATCGAGCACAGAAAGGCCCGTGACACAAACCGCGGAAGTCGATGTGAAGAGGGCATCGATGAAATTGAGCTGTTCGCCGGAAGAGGAGAAAGGAAACCACAGGAGGAAGGCGCCCGCCAGGATCAGGCCGGCAAAGCTGAGGATGAAAATCTGTCCCGGTGCGAGCTGATGAGAGAGAAAGTCTCTCTTTCTGGGATCATCTTTGGAGGGCATATGCTTTAAGTTACGCTGAACTCCTCATAACTCTGCACGCGTACCGTTCATCGGGCGGATTTCATAGCATTCGGCCAAATAGAATTGCTGACTGCCTCAAATCCCCGGGTTTGATTTCAAAGGGGCATGAAATGTTGAGGCGGATAATCGCACATTTTTCAAACGGTTGCAATGATATTCATGTCAGTGGCCGGCAGCCGATCCGTCCCTTTGTCCGTCGAAAATAAGTCATTATAACAGGTTATAAGTTAAGCCGGCCGTTCGAATGCCTGGGTAAAAGCGTCTCGAATATAAAAAATACCCCCCGATTCATCAGACCCGGGGGGTAACGACGGATTACGCTTTGACTTCCGATGTGCAGCTGGGGCAGCGGGTGGCCTTTATGGGGATTGCGGAGAAGCAGAAGGGGCATTCTTTGGTCGCAGCCGGTGCTTCCCGCTTCATGGCATTGATCTGACGGATCAGAAGGAATACGGCAAAGGCAACGATCAGGAAGCTTATCACCGAGTTTATGAAGATACCCATGTTGATGGTCACAGCGCCGGCCGCCTTGGCCTCGGCAAGCGTCGCGTAGGGCCCGGCAATTTTCCCTGCCTTGATTACCGCGAAGATGTTTGCGAAATCAACATTCCCGAGCAAAAGACCGATGGGCGGCATGAGGACGTCATCAACCAGGGATTTGACGATGGTCCCGAAGGCACCGCCGATGATGATGCCCACAGCCATGTCCACGACGTTGCCGCGCATGGCAAATTCTTTGAATTCCTTAAACATTCCGTCTTCCCCCTTTTTTAAGGTATTTTTGCAGAGTTTTACTCCCACCACACTGGTGAAAAAGATTGCGGCTCATCTACCTGGGTTTATAGTCCCGCATGGCATCGGGGATCAGCGACTCAATGTCTCTGATCCGCGATGCCGGCGCAGGGTGGGTCGAGAGAAGCTCAGGGGGCCTGGCCCCACCTTTCTGGTTCATCCGTTCCCACAGTGGGACGGCGGCCCGGGGATCGTATCCCGCTTTAGCCATGAGAATAAGGCCTATGTGATCGGCTTCCGACTCATGTAGGCGGCTGTAGGGAAGGAGGACACCAACCTGGGTGCCCACGCCGTAGGCCTGCATGAATATGCTCTGGGTCGCAGCCGGCTGTGTTGACAGGGCAACGGCAAGCCCGATCCCCCCGAGCTGAGTAAGAAGCCCCTGGCTCATCCGCTCGCCGCCGTGCTTGGCAATGGCATGGGCAACCTCGTGACCCACGACGACAGCCAGCCCCGTCTCGTTTTGTGTAATGGGCAGAAGCCCCGTGTAAACGGCCACCTTGCCGCCGGGCATGCACCACGCGTTTACCACCTTGTCATCCTGGATGAGATTGAATTCCCACTTGTAATTTTTAATTTCCGATCCCAGGCCTTTCTCTTCAAGAAGATCTTCCGCTGCCACGGCGACTCTCTTGCCCACGCGCCTCACCATGTTTACCTTTTCCTGGTCCGTGGATAACTTTGCTTTCCCGATGACGGAGGAGTACTCTTGATAGCTCATGGAGATCAGTTGCGAATCGGGAACGAGGTCCAGTTGCTTGCGGCCCGTGAGGGGCACGGTGGCACAGGCATAAAGGAAAAAGAGAAGTGAGAGGATGATGATCGGAGCGAAATAGAATTTAGCCGTTTTTTTTCTCATTTTTTTGTCCTCTTAATATGGATTTTTTCTTTCAGAAAGACCGATGATTGAACGGCAGATGACATATTGCCAAGGGCGCTGTCTCTTTTCACCTGTGAGAGTGATTGCAGGAAAAAACGCGACGCATCATCCAATGAAGCTCTCTGACTTTTCCTTTGGAATTGTGTTTAGTTCACGGACAGCACTTGAACATCGCGGGTATCAGCGTCATCAATATAATACAAAGGCCTCATCTGTAAAAGGGGTTTTTTAATCCGGGGTATGGACAGGGAAGGGGAGCCGCCGGGCTCAGGTCTGGTTCAGGCCGTATTTCTCCCATCTCGAGCGGAAGGCCTTTTCACTCATTCCAAGGAGACGTGAGGCTTTTGAAACGACGTAATTGGTTTTCACCATGGCCTTTTTGACCAGCGCCTTCTCAAGGTCCTCGAAGTTGATGCCTCCGTCGGGTATTTCAAAATCAAAGAGAGGCTTTTCGGGGTTATCGGCGGAGGATTCTTCCGGGTTGAACTTTTCCCACCGGTACCAGAAGGTCTTGTAGGTCATGCCCAGGAGCTTGGCCGCCCGGGCGGCGACATGATCGGTTTTCTTCATGGCCTTTTTCAAGACGGCCTTTTCGAATTCCTCGAATGAAAGACCTTCGTCGGGCAATTCGAAATCGAGAACCCCTTTTTGCTGAAGCCCCCCCGTCAATTCATCCCGGATGTCCTGGATCGAGATCGTTTCGGCATCACACATGAGGACGGCCTTTTCGATGACCGACTGCAGCTGCCTGATGTTGCCGGGCCAGTGAAAATCCGTCAGGGCCTTCGTGGCCTGGCCGTCGATCCGCCTGATTCTTTTCCCGAATTCGTGATTGTACTTCTGCAGGAAGAACTGAACGAGATCGGGGATGTCCTCCCGCCGTTCCCGGAGGGGCGGCAACTCGATGGTGACGACCTTCAGGCGATAAAAGAGATCTTCCCTGAATTTGTTATCCTGCATCAGCCTCTCGAGGTCTTTATTCGTAGCGGCGATGATCCGGACATCGACCTTGATGGAATCTCTTCCGCCCAGCCTTCTGACCTCTCTTTCCTGAAGGACCCGAAGGATCTTGGACTGCGTCAGGGGGGGGAGGTCTCCCACCTCGTCGAGGAGGATGCTGCCGCCGTTGGTCGCCTCGAAGAGACCTATCTTGCGGGAAGTGGCCCCGGTAAAGGCGCCGGGTTCATACCCGAAGAGTTCGCTTTCGAGGAGGGTTTCCGGTATGGCCGCGCAGTTGATGGCGGTGAAAGATTTCGCCGCGCGCTGGCTGTTGAAATGGATCGCGCGGGCAATGAGTTCCTTGCCCGTTCCACTTTCGCCGAGAATGAGAACCGTCGCGGAGCTGTTCGAGACCTTCTTGATGACCCGGACGACATCCTGGACCGCCTCGGACTTTCCGATAATGCCCTCAATTTTGAATTTGTCCATGAGGGCCTGCTGGAGTTCCAGGTTTTTTCGAAGGAGTTCCGTCCGTTCCAGGGCCCGCCGGACCGCCAGGATGACCACGTCCTTGTCGAGGGGCTTCGTCATGTAGTCGAAGGCCCCCTTCTTTATGGCCTCAACGGCCGAGTCGATGGTACCGAAGGCCGTCATGATGAGGACCGTCGGAGGCTCTTCCCTGCCCGTCAATCTCTCGAGAAGTTCGACGCCGCCCATGCCCTTCATCTTTAAATCGGTCAGGACCACGTCCGGATTGTAGGTTTTGGTGAGTCTGAGGGCTTCTTCGCCGGAGGATGCGACAAGGGTCTCGTATCCCGCATCCGTCAGGATGGTTTTTAGGATGTCCCGCTGAAGGGGTTCGTCATCGACGACGAGAATCACGGCCATAATCGTCTGGATACTCCTGCTGGATGTAAACGGGAAGGTCAGTTGCCCGCGAGGGGAAAGGTGATGGAGACTTCGCTTCCCATGCCCTCCGAACTCAGAATGTCAATCTTCCCGCCATGTTCTTCGATGACCCTCTTCGTGATCGCAAGGCCCAGCCCTAGACCATTGCTTTTTGTGGTGAAGAAAGGTTCGAATATTTTTTCGAGGTTTTCCTGCGGAACACCCGTGCCCGTGTCAATGATCTGCAGATTGAATTTGCCGTTGCCTCTCGCTGTTTTGAACGTCAGTGTACCGCCCTCCGGCATGGCCTGGAAGGCATTGGTAACAATGTTGAAAAGGCAAGTTTTCATTAGGTCGAAATCGAGCATCAATTCCGGCAGAAAATCGTAGTTTTCGATGATCTTGACGTGCTCTGTGTCCGCCTTGGCCTTGATAATTTCCACGATGTGCGCGAGGAGCTGCTTCGTATCGACGGGCTGCAGGCTCAGGCGAAGCGGTTTCCCGTAATCCAGAAAATCACTGACAAGCTTGTCGAGTCTGTGAACTTCCTGCTTCATGGAGGATATCAGGTTTTCAAAATTTTTCTTCTGCGTGTCGTTGGCCGGGTAATATTTTTCCTTGAGATGGTCGATGGAGAGACTGATGTAGTTCAGGGGGTTGCGGATTTCGTGGGCGATCCCCCTGGCGAGCTGTCCCACCGCCGAAAGATGCTCGGCTTCCCGGAGCCGCTCCTCGAGTCTTTTTTCCTCTTTCAGCTTCCGCACCATGTAGTTGAAGCTCTCGTTGAGTTCCCCGATTTCATCCTTTCGGTCCACCGGCAGGTTCTGGTTGAGATCACCGGCGGCGACTTTCTTCGCGGCCTCGACGATGTTGTGGATGGGTTCCGTGTATCTCAAAGCCAGGAAGATGGAGAGGGCGATTCCCAGGGCGAAGACGAGCAGGGTGGCACCGATCCTCTTGAGCGTGTTGATTTTGAGCTGCTCGGAGAAATTATCGGCGTTGATCTGAAGATGGATGTAGCCGTAATGGGCCTCCCCGGCAATGACGGGGATGATGACGTTGTAGGTCTTGCCCTCCTCGTCGACGGCCCTTTCACCGAGTTCGGCCTTAATGATCAGCTCCTTCTTCTTGGGGCCGACGGGGGTGCCCACGCTCTTGGGATTGGTGCTCGCGATGATTTCATCTTTGTTGCTGATGATGGAAATTTCCTTGATGCCCTTGGACTTGAGGGACTTGAGATATTGTCTTAGCCGCATCTCGTCGGTTGCCCCGCTTCCCGTGACCTCTTCGACGCCGACCTGGATCGCCTGCGTGAGCTCGACGATCTGCGTTTCCAGCTGTTTCTCCAGCGCGCGCTCGGACTGCACGTAGATAATGAAGAGCACCGAAAGGAGCAGGGAACTCAGGCAGAGCATCATGAAGACAAGCTTCTTATTGAGCGATAGATTCAGGAAAAATTTCTTGAACATGATCCCGAGGCCTTGTGTTGAAAGTACCCGAAAGAATTCTTGTATCGAGCTTCTTTAGCACCAAAAAGAGGGGCTGTCAATTACGGCAACGGGATGCAAGTGGCCGATCATGCATGGTTTTGATGGGCGGAATTAGGCTTATTCGGACGAGGGGAGCCCCCACTGGCGCTTCGGTGCCGGGCTTCGATTCAGGAAGCACTGATGCCGGGAATTTGTTTTTCAATGTTTGACAAGGACAGAGCCCATTATCTATAATCCCCCACCGGGCACGTTCAGTGACGGCATTGGACCTCCGGTTCTCCCGTCTGACCGCCGAGGGGGAAATTTTTTATTAGTGAACGATATGTACGACAAGATAAAAATTCTAATCGGTGATCCCGAAGAGAAGCTCGGTTACCCCTACATCATTCTGAGGGAGTCCCTGAAGTCCTTCAAACGGAACAATGGCCTGGAGACTTCGGCCACCCTTGCCTTTTTCGGCTTTTTTTCCCTGATCCCGCTTCTGATTCTTATCGTTTATCTTCTCAGTAACGTTATCCTCTCCTCCCAGGTGGCTATGAAGGGGGTCGAAGAGCTCACCGAGCAGATCTTTCCCGCCTACCACAAGGTTCTTCTCAAAGAGGTCTATGCCGTGGCAAGGCAAAAGACGTGGGGCCTTCTCAGCATCATCGCGCTCTTCTGGGCCGTCACGCCGCTGGCATCGTCTCTGCGCTTTGCCTTCCTGAAGATTTTCAAGGAAGAATGGGATGCGCCCTACTGGAAGGACAAACTGGTCAACGCCTTCGCCGTCTTCATCATCCTGGTTCTTTTCATCGGCGTAGTCCTCGGTGAAATCGTTTACGCCTCCCTCATGACGCCCTACACAAAGAGCCCGAGCTTCCTCTTCCGTGTTTTCAACCTGATCGCGACGCCGCTCCTCACGACCCTGGTCATCACGCTTTTTTATCTTATTTTCTGTCCCGTCAAGCTGAAGTTCACAAATCTCCTGGTCGGTTCATTCATCACGGCAGTGCTGTGGCTGACCACGAAACCGATCTTCCTCCTCTTTCTGAAGTTCAACCCCAATTACGGCGTCACCTTCGGTTCCCTGAAGGCGATCTTTATCCTCATCATCTGGGTATATTATCAGTTTGTCGTCATTCTTTTCGGGATGGAGATCATGGCCAATATTCGCAGAAGGGAAACACTTCTGCTTTCGGGTCTTCTACAGAAGTCCATCTCGGTGAGAAAGGGGCCGAGAAGGATCTTGGATCGGTTTGCCGGATCCTACAGCCGGGGTGAGGTTGTCTGCAGGGAAGGGGAGGAAGGTTTTGATATGTTCTACATCCTCAGCGGGGCCGTGGAGATCAGGAGGAAAGAAAAGGCACTACGGGTGATGAAAGAGGGGGAGTATTTCGGAGAGATGGCCATGCTGCTCCGTACGCCGAGGACGGCAACGGTGATCGCCGTGGAGGACGACACGCGCCTCATCAAGATACGGGAAGATAATTTCGAAACCATCCTGCGAGAGAACCCTAAAATTGTTCATTCGATCCTGAAAGAAATGGCAGAGAGGGTGAAAAAAACGAATGAACTTCTCGAAGAGATCGAACGGGAGAAGGGCGGTCAGGGGTGAGAAACCGCCCGGTCCGGAGGGACGGAATCCGGCAGGGCGTATCACAAAAGAAGGAGAAGGAGCGAGAGGAATGAAAATCGCCATTTCATCAACGGGACCGGATCTGACGGATCTGGTGGACCCGCGTTTCAGTCGCTGTTCTTTCTATGTCTTCGTGGACGTGGAAACAAGCGAGTTTCAGGTCATTGAAAACACGGGCGCCCGCGCCCAGTGAGTGACCCGGGGAACGGCTACCGGGAATCTCGTAGCCGGACATCGGGTGGACGCGGTGCTTACGGGGCATATCGGTCGCAAGGCCACGAAGGCACTTCAGACGGTCGGCGTGAAAATATACCTCGGCGCCTCGGGACGTCTGAAGGATGCCATTGCATCCTTCAAGACGGGGAAATACGAGGAAAAACCCTGATTGCAAAAGCCCCCAGGGTCAGAAAGAGTGCTCCGGCCCGGGGAATTGGCCCGCCCTGACCTCCTGCACGTATTGCTGTACGGAGGTCTTGATCTCGACATTCAGATTCGCATATTTCTTGACGAACTTCGGCGTGAACCGCTCGAAGAGTCCCAGCATGTCGTTGACAACGAGAACCTGCCCGTCGCAGTGAACACCGGCGCCGATGCCGATCGTGGGGATTTCGAGGGATTCCGTGATATCCTTCGCGAGCCCTGCAGGGACGCATTCCAGAACCAGGGAAAAGGCGCCCGCTTCCTGAAGGATCTTGGCATCCCTTACGATCTTCTGGGCCGCCTTCGCCTCCTTGCCCTGTACCTTGTATCCCCCGAGCTGGTGGACCGACTGGGGCGTCAAACCCAGGTGGGCCATCACCGGGATACCCGACGAGGTCATCCTGCGGGTGACTTCGGCCACCTCCTCGCCGCCCTCCAGCTTCACCCCGTGGGCCATGCCCTCCTTCAGGAACCGGCCGGCGTTTTCGACGGCCTTCTCAACGGAGGACTGGTAGGACATGAAGGGCATGTCGCCGATGACCATCGCTCGTTTGGTACCCCTGGCCACCGCCTGGGTATGCCGGATCATGTCATCCATCGTGACGGGGAGCGTACTTTCGTAACCCAGGACGACCATGGCGAGGGAGTCGCCCACCAGAAGGATGTCCACGCCCGATTGATCGAGCATGGACGCCATGGCAAAGTCGTAGGCCGTCAGCATGGTGATCTTTTCTTTTTTCTGTTTCATCTGCCGGACGACGGAGGTTGTGACACTGGTGATCTTGCTCTGTGTGCTCATTTTGATCTCCCTTCCGTAAGAAGCGTTTTGATTTCCTGAACCCTCTCCGGTGAAAGCGTCCCTTTTTTTAATCCCACATCGGCCGCCTGAAGACCCAGGGTTCTGTATAGGGATTCGAGTTCGGGGATTTTCTCGTTGAAAGCCGCCAGGTGCTTTTTCAATGTGCCGACATCGCCGCGGGATATGGGTCCCGTCAGCGACTGGATGGTCCCTTTCGTTTCGATGTTCCGGATGGTTCCCCGGACCAAAGGCCAGAAGACCCGCAGGGCATCGTCACTACTGAGGCCGATCCGCAGGTAGATGCCTTCGACAAGATGCATCAGGGTGACCAGATAGTTGGAGGCCATGCACGCCGCCGCGTGATAGAGGGGTTTATCCGCATCTGCAATGATAAAAGCTCTCCCGCCCAGGTCTTGAACGATCCGCAGGGCCCACGCTTCGATGTCCCCGTCGGCGGTGACGCCGAAAGAGCTCCCCGGGATGTTTTCGATGGCATTTTTGACATCGGCGAAGGACTGGATCGGATGGATGCAGGCTACGGAGGCCCCCGCCTTCTTCGCGGACTGAAGGACATCCAGCCCGCAGGCACCACTCATGTGCACGACCTTCTTCCCCGGACCGACAGCCCCTTCGCGGGCAATCTTTTCGCAGACGGGGGCAATGGCGTCATCGACGGTCGTAATCAGGATGATGCGTCCCCGTCTGGCCGCTTCCGTGTAGTCGACGAAGACCGTGCCGCCGGTGAACTCCACACCTCTTGACACGGACTCGATGGAACGGGCGGCCACGGCGGCGATGGGGTACGCGGCGCCGCGAAGGAAAAAGCCGACGGCCGTACCCACTTTGCCGAGACCGAGAATGGCGACAGCGTCCTTTACGCTTCCCTCTTTAGTTGAACGGTCTATCATCCCTTCTCTCCCCGTAAAAACAAAAAGGCCTTCCAGACTGCAGGGGAAGGCCTTTTGAAGCCGGTGTCTCCATATGTTCTTCAAACCTTCCGTCTCAGTCCGACTCTCAGCGGATCCAAGCGGATGGTTATAGATTACCACAGATGCGCGAAGGCCGTCAATAAAAATAAGGTTTCCGGACCCGAACTCCTCCTTTTGACCCTTGTAATTCCGAGGGGGATTATATATATTTTCCCAAGCAAATTAGATTTTTACACGGCGGGGAGCCCCATGAAAGCAATTGATCTCATGGTCTTTGATTTTGACGGAACCCTGGTGATCTCCGGCGAGGATATTGCAACCTCCGTGAATCTGATGTTCCGGGACCTCGGTCTTGAGACGCTTGAACAGGAAAAGATCATCGGTTTTGTGGGTGACGGCGTCACAAAGCTGATCGAAAGGGCCCTTGGAGAGGAGCATCGGGACCTCTTCGACAAGGCCCTCTCGACGTTCAAGGCACACTATGCGGAACACCTGCTGGACACGACGGGGCTCTATCCCGGGGTTCGGGAGGTCCTTCAGCATTTCCGCAACAAGCGAAAGGTGGTCCTGACGAACAAGAACTACGCCTTTACGATGACGATCGCGAGGGCCTTGGGGCTGGAGGCGCATTTTGATGACATCATCGCCGGCGACTCGACGCCTTACTTCAAGCCCGATCCCCGGCTGATCCTACCGCTCATGGAGCGTTTCCGGGCAGGTGCAGACCGTACGGCCGTGATCGGGGACAGCACACAGGACATCCTCCTGGCGAGAAACGCAGGTGCGCTGAGCTGCGCCTTTCTAAACGGCCTGGTTCCGCGCGATACCCTGCTTATCCTGAAACCGGATTACACATACGAGAGCATCAACGAATTGAAGTCGTATTTTAAATGAAACTTCTCTCGAAGGTTGAAAGGACGATCAAGAAACACGGCATGCTCCGACCCGGCGACAGTGTCCTTGTGGCCGTCTCCGGCGGGCCGGACTCCGTTGCCCTCATTCGGGCCCTGCAGCGTATTTCCGGGAAATGGCGCGTCCGGATCGGTGGCGCCTATTTCAATCACGGGCTTCGCGGTGCGGAGTCCCGGGCGGAAGAAGCCTTTGTCGAGGATCTTTTTCAAAGACTCGCCATCCCCCTGGAAAAGAGGCGCATGGATCCACGGCTTCGAAATAAAAAGAAAGGCGGGAATCTCGAAGAAATCTGCCGGGAGGCGCGGTATCGCTTTCTCGAATGCACCTGGAGAAAGCTCGGCTTTGACAAAGTTGCGCTGGGCCACAACCGCAGCGATCAGGTCGAAACCGTCCTCATGCACCTCCTCAGGGGGAGCGGTCTCGAAGGGATGAAGGGAATGCTTCCCGTAAGAGACGATATCTACATCCGACCGCTCCTGGAGGTAACCCGGGAGGAGATCATCCTTTTTCTCAAGGAGGAAAAGCTCGGTTATGTCCTGGACAGCACCAACGAATCGGAAGCATTCCATCGCAACCGGATCCGGCACCATCTCCTCCGGGAGGTTCTCAGTACCTACAACCCCCGCGTCGAGGAAAATATCGCCCATCTGGCCGATATCATTCGCGAGGAAAATGATTACATTAATACCGTCGTGGACGGCCTCGTCTCGCGATGGGGCATCGGGGGCGATGGAAACACCCTCCGGGTGAGAACGGAAGACCTGAAAGGGCTTCATCAAGCCCTGCAGAAAAGGATGATCCTCAGGCTTCTTCAGCTTCGAGCGCGGACGAAGAAGGGATTCGGCTATACCCACGTCCAGGCCGTTCAGGGCCTCCTGGATGAAGCCACAACGGGGAAGAACCTCCATCTGCCGGGGGGGGGGCCGGGTTCAGCGCGACTACGGCAGGCTCGTGATGACCACCGGTGACAGGGGGGCGAAGAAACCCTCTCAGAAGCGAAAAGACCGGCGAGGGCCCAGGGTCGCGAAAGA